>PLAD01000321.1 GCA_003134215.1 Armatimonadota bacterium | reverse complement strand
AAGCTGATTAGTGCGGAAAGCGGGGCACTTGTCGCGCTAATGAATTTTGTCGCCTCGCACGATCCAACAAACCGCGTGATCATGGTCGAGATTGAAAGCGAGCCTGACGGATGCGGCCCAATAGGAAGCAGTATGAAATGGGGCAATTTATTGAATATGTCCGATCATATGTTTGCCGGAGGCCAGTTCGACGCGGTCAACCACTTGATTAATGCGCTTTCTTCGGCGGTTAAAAAGAGTTCTTGGAGCGGTATCACCAGAGTCAATATCGGGACGTCCTACAGAGCGGTTGATTGCACCAATTATCGAGCCGACCATAACAACGGAGTCGATATTTTTGGGATTGATCGGTACAGCAGTTCTCTGCAGGATAACTATAACACACTCGGGCTGCTCGATCCGCCGTCACTCTATGCCCAGCTCTCCCCAGAGCCGGCAAAAGATCCTCTCGCCTCAGTCACCCCAGGGGCACGTTCCAAGTACCTGAGGAACGTTTCCTATCAACCTGAGGGCGGGGGGCAGTACGCCGACCTGATTAGCCTCGTATTACAGAACTTCGCTGAAGGCGGGGGTTCATTGATTTATGAACTGCGAACGACGCAGTCGTACCAGAGCAACGGTGTATGGCAGCCGAATTATGACCTCGGCATTTACCGCAGGACCACAACAGCAAATGGTGGCGCCGCCAACTGGACGGAACGTGACGGAACCCTGACATCGGTGCCATACGACATATCAGGGGGCACGCCGGGAGTCGAAAATAACACGGAGAGCATTCGCGCATTCAATCAGACAATCTACAAGGCAGACCAAAAGATCGCCGCCGTCTCGCCCGACAGGTGCGCTGCGTTCAATTTAGGATGCGCTCTCGGAACAAGTGGATTAACGCAGACTTTGAACGTCGGAACTGTACCGGTGACTTTTCAGGCTTGGAGCAACTCGCCTGCATTTGCCATGCTTGACACGAACGGCGACCTTATCCTCATGAACTTCACGGACGGCAACAACTTCGTTATCGACCCATCTTTTCACCACGGGGCATCCGCTTCGGCGGGCTACTACGATGCAGAAGGTGTCTGGCATGAGCAGTACAAGGCTCCGTTCAATGGTAATACCCTGCTCGCCTGGAAGCAGGAAGTGATTAGAGTGGAACGTGCGCCTTGATTTATAGAACGAATGCTGGAGAAACAATTCAGATGCGTCCACGCCAGGTCGTCGACTTCGATTCCCGTCGGGCGTAATGCAGCGTAATAGAAATTATGACTATATCACGACGAAGTTTTATTTTAAATGGTGTTGCAGCAAGCGCTGCATTGACCGGCTTTCTGGAAGGAAGATATATGCAGAACGCAGATGCCGCTTTCGATGTTAAGAATTACTCATTAGAGGCGAAATCGACCGCAAAAAAGCCTTTGGCCCCTACGCCTCCGCTTGGATGGAATAGTTATGACTCGTATCGTAATGCGATCGATGAGGCGGAAACGCTGCGCAATCTGGAGATCTTCGCCAAAAAGCTCGCACCTCACGGATACGAGTACTTCGTTCTGGATTATGGTTGGTACAGTGTCAATGTCGGCATCCCAGGATCTATACGCTACACCCTTCCGGTGATTGATTATGCAATCGACAGCAAGGGCTACCCGCTCAGTTCTCCAACGTTTTTTCCAAATGGAATTAAGCGGATTGCCGATCGTGCACATGAACTCGGGGTGAAATTCGGTCTTCACCTTTTTCGCGGGGTCATTCGCAAAGCATGGGAATTCAATGTAGTGTCGAACAAGCCTCCGGTACGAATTCGCGATATTGCAGATACGACAGCGTTCACTGCTTGGAACGATGTTACCTACGGAATCGACATGACGAATGACGGTGCGCAGGAGTATTACAACGGTCTGATTCAACATGTCGCCGAACTTGGCGTAGATCTGCTCAAGATAGACGATCTGGTTCCGTATCCTGCTGAGGTGGAAGCAATCGGGCGGGCCATTGCCGCTTGCGAACGAGACATCGTCTTCTCCTTGTCACCGGGGAACGATACCACGCCGGCGAACAATGACAGCTACCAGTGGGGACATATGCTGCGGATTACATCGGACGTCTGGGACTATCAACCTTCGATAGACGAGTCCTTCGAGCGTTGGCAGGTATGGCAAGGCAGCGGTAAGCCGGGGTTCTGGCCCGACATGGACATGTTATGCCTTGGAACGTTGACTGGAATGATCGATCGTACAACGGATGATTTGAACTCGAAGTTGACTCCCGAAGAGTTGGGGCGGATGGATCTGGAGGAAGTTTTTTTCCGTAAGTGTCACTTCACGATGGCGCAAGAGCGCACATTTCTCACGATGCGAGCTATGGCGGCATCTCCGCTGTTCATGGGAGGCTGCCTGATCAGGACGGAAGATCGTGTAATGGACTTAATAACAAATCGCGATGTTCTCGCCTGTAATCAGAATGGCGTAACCGGTTCATTTCAGTGCAGTCGCGACAGTATCGATGTCTGGAAAACTACAAAAAGAAGCAGCGCCGGTTCGGGTTGGATAGGCCTATTCAACAGAAGCGGTCAAGCTCAATCAGTCGTTACATTGACGCTGCAAGACCTTGGACTTCCTCAAGCTAATTATCGTTTCCGTAACATCTGGTCGTCAGAACCTTTTTCGCTGGGACAGACAGTCAGCGTCGATCCGAACGACGTGTGTTTCATTGAGTACTTGTCATAGCGAACATGTACAAGAACGAAGAAAAATAGCGTAGTACTGACAGGATTTTGAACGGATATGGAATCTAACGAACAATATCTAGCTCGTCGACGGTTTTTGAGACTTGCGGCACTAAGCGCGCTCGCTTCATCGCTAGACATGAACGTTGCCTGGGGGGCAGTCAATAACGCAGCTAGCGGGAAAGGACACGACAGTCGGCCAACTTCCTTTGTTCACAATGCAAAAGGCAAAAGTTATGTTGTCGCGAATGGACAGCCGTATTTAATGTACGGAATTCAGATACGTATCGACTGGAGCGGCTGGAAGCCGGGTCTTGGCTCAGATTGGTCTGTTCCGGATGCGTATTTTAAGGCCGCTAAGGATATCGGCTTCAAGACAGTTGTCGTCCCGGTTTACTGGTCGTATATAGAACCCAAAGAGGGAGCCTATGACTATTCATATATCGATCATGTCGTCGAAAGCGCCGACAGATACGATCTTGCGGTGCAAATCCTCTGGTACGGAACAGATGTCTGCGGTTATAGCATTGTTCCTGACTATGTTCGCGACGATCGAAACAGATTTCCAAAAAACCAACAATTTGACGCGTTTTTCGATCTTAGTGCTCCCGACCTTGTGGAGAAAGAGTGCGCAACACTCACCTCATTGATGAACCGGATTGCAGACTATGACAAGCAGCGGCGAATCATTATGGTCCAAATAGAGAACGAGCCGGACGGCGCCGGTGACCTGGAGAAGACAATTGATTGGGGTGATACGGCCGATAAGACCGCCAAGATGTACGCAGGAAACCAGCTTGATGCCGCCGCT
>PLAD01000342.1 GCA_003134215.1 Armatimonadota bacterium | reverse complement strand
TTTCGCGTCGTCGGCCGTCCGCTTTCGATCAACAGACCGGTCGTTTCCGCACCTTCGTCGGCGAGCGCCTGCTTCAGGACCCGTCCATATTCATCGTCCCCGACAACGCCAAAGATCAGACCGGTTGCGCCCAGTGAACAAAGGTTGTTGACAACATTGGCCGCGCCGCCTGGAACCTGCGAATGCCGTTCGGCATCGACGACAATGACCGGCGCTTCAGGGGAGATACGGCTTGCTTGGCCCCAAACGTATTCGTCCACCATCACGTCTCCGATGACGACTATACGCTTGCCGGCAAATCGATTTAATAGCTCTGCAGCCCGCTTTGAGTTCAAGCGATTTCACTCCTTTTCAATGCCGATCCAGTATACCTGTCCTCACAAAAGGGCTCAAGGACAGCTTTGGCCGGTAAAATGCTAAAACGATCGAACGGTAACTACAATGAAGTCAATCCTATGTGCACTGTTAGCTTTTTCCGCCCTTATGTTCGGATGTACACCGAAACCCGACACGGTTGTCGGAACGTGGAGCGCCAAAAATCCAGGCCCTCCTGGAAACAGTATTGTTTATGTCTTTCTGCCCAATGGTCAATATACGTTTACCGAACACGCGGCATTCGAGTCTATCCGCAGCCACCAGACTGCCATCGGCACTTACACAGTCACTCCGACAACATTGACGATCAACACTAGCCAGGAGGATATGGGTATAGATGCGGATGTCATGGCAGCCATCGACGCGCGAGAAGCCAAACAAAATCCGAATTTACATATTCCGCAAGATAAGGGCGATGTCCCCGTCAAAATTGAGCAGCCGACCACGACGTTTGCATACACATTGACCGGTGACCAGATGACGCTCAAGGACATTTCGAATTTCACAGATCACGGCGTCTTATACCAAAGACAGTAGCAAAAATTGGGCCGACTTATCCAATTCGCTTGAAAATAAGTACCGTCGCCGAATCGTACAGCATATCGTGCGGCAGATCCTGACATGGGAGACCGTCGATATAACGGATGCCGCCGAGCCAATGCGGCGCTGCGAAGACGATCGGTTTGGTGTAGCGGCGGCTTAAGACTGCCATATAATTGAGTGCGTCGGATTTGCGCAACCGAAGCCTATCAAAGTATTCATATTCGCTCATGACCACCACGGGAGGCGATTGGCCGGTTAGAACCCGGCTGTCGAAGGAAGTCGGTTCATCGTTTTGCTGCCCGTAAAACGGAACGATGCGATTTGCCTCCGCCTCTCCGTCAGGCAGTCCGATCCATTGACCGGGGCCGGGCATTGAAAAATAGGGACTGAGCGGCGGAGTCCAGAACCAGGGCTCGTCCGGCATGCCGATTTCAGCATCGGCGGGGACATTGTTGTTAAGCCATTCGCAGGCGCGGTCGCGTGGATCGACTAACAGAAAAGGCGCGAGCATAAATGCCGCCGATGCCGCTGTATAGGCGACAACTCCGGCCCACATCAATTGAGCGCCGCGCTTCTTTGCACCTAACGTCTGTCCAGTTAACTCAACCATAAATCGCGAAGCCAAAAGGCAGAGAACCGGAAGAAGCGGGATCTCATATCGTGCATACCGCGACTGCGCCGCGCTGACCAAAAGATAGTAAGGCAGCGCAAAGGCAAGGACCGTTAAATCGGCGAAGTTATGTTTGCGGACTGCATAGACAGCCCCGGCGACGGCTGTCAGCAGCAGCGGCGCCCCGAGTCCGTCGACCAAGTTGCGCCTCGCAATATACCACCACCCAATGCCGGTACCCTGAAACCAGAGCTCTTGCTGCGAAGAAACGTGTTTGGCCTCGAAAAGGAAATCATGCACGAAAAGTCGGCTTTCCAGGATAGTGCCCGGACAGGCTGCAAGATAGGCAACTGCCGCAGCGGCGCAGGCTGCCAGGCAATTAAGCGTTTTCTGTGTCTTATTGAGCTCAGTCGCCGTCGTTTGGTTCGTCAGGGCCGCGACGCTCACCGGCAGCAGGACGAGGGCGCAGTTGTATTTGGTTGCAGCAGCAAGACCGGCGAAACATCCCGCAACAACCAGAGCACGAGTCTGATTGTCGTCTGTTACTGCTTTTACAGCCCAGAGCAGCGCCAGAGTCACCCAGAGCGTCGCCGGAACATCCACAGTCATGAAATGCGAATGCTGCAAGTGGAGCGGAGCGATCGCCAGCATAAGCGCAGCGGATAATCCGACCGGATCGCTGTACGCCCTTCGTCCCAACGCCCACAGCACGTACACCGTTGCCGTCCCCATTAAGGCCGTCAGCACACGACCTGTAAGGTAGCAAGTGAATAGCTGTTGTGCGAAGTCGCCTCCGAGATGCCTTCCTGGAGAGTAGGCGCTGACAACCGATATGGCAATGTTGATCAAGACCAGCTGCAATGAGCCGTAGTTATAAAAGTGCGGAAGAAACTGTCCGGCGAAGACGTCGAGGCCGTCAGGCCCAAAGCGGGTCGTGGAGTGGACCAGCATAACCGTCTCATCGGGGTGGTATGAAAGATAGTGCAGCGAGTTCGGCAGGCCCCACTCGATGCCGCTCAGGCGCAGCGCCAGCGCAAGAGCGGCAATCAGGAGGATGGGAAGGGGTTGCAGGGCTGGACGTAATGTCAAGCTCCGTATCCCAATAGCTGTTCCGTTAACTTATCCTTCTTTGTCGTTAACTCTCGTTCAGCGGCCTTTGCCCTGGCGACGACATCGGGTGAGGCTTTGGCAACGAACATCGGGTTTTCCAGTTTGCCCTTCGTTTGAATTAAGTCTTTCTCGATCGTCGCCAGTTCCTTGTTTATTCGCGCCTTTTCTTTATCCACATCGATCAGACCGGCAAGCGGAAGGTAGATATCGAGTCCGGGAGCGATCGGAAGAGCGACAGTTCCACTATCGGTGGGCTTCTCGGCGGCGAACTGTGGATTCGTCCGTGCAAGGCTCGAGAATGCCCCAGAATTCTCGGAAAGAATGACCGAATATTCGTGATTCGCGACAATAACGGCATCGATTGTCTGAGAAGGCGGGACAGCGAGCTCGCCGCGGGCATTGCGAATTGCGCGAATGGAGTTTATTAAAGCTTCCATAGCGGCCTCGGCAATCGGGTTGATCAACTGATCGTCAGTTTCCGGATAGTTCGCGTGCATGATCGTCTCGCCGGCTCCAGGGAGGGCCTGCCAAATCTCCTCGGTGATAAACGGCATGATTGGATGCAGCAGCCTTAGGCTGGAGTCGAGGACCTGCTGCAACACATATTGCGCTCGCGATTTCACCACGGTATCTTCGCTGCGAAGAGATGATTTGGACAGTTCCAGGAACCAGTCGCAATAGTCGTTCCAGAAGAACTCGTAGATGGCACGGCAGGCTTCATCGATGTCATAGGTCGTCAACGATCCATCGACAGCAGCGATCGTCGAATTCAGTCGCGAAAGTATCCAGCGCTCAGGCAGCGAGTAGTCGGTTGCGACTGGCGCGGCAGGATCGAATCCTTCAAGGTTCATCAGTGCGAATCGCGAAGCGTTCCAAATTTTGGTGCAGAAGTTGCGCGACTCTGGGATTCGGTCTTCGCTAAACTTGATATCCTGTCCTTTGGATGCCAGTCGAACGAGAGAGAAGCGAAGTGCATCGGTTCCGTACTTGTCGATCATCTCGATCGGGTCTATTCCGTTGCCGAGCGATTTGGACATACGCCGCCCCAGCTTATCCAGGACTGTCGCATGGACATAGACATCGGAGAAAGGAATATCGCCGGCAAATTCCAGCCCGGTCATAATCATGCGAGCTACCCACAGGAAGAGAATTTCCCTTGCTGTGAAGAGTGCGTTCGTTGGATAGAAGGCGGCTAAATCTTCGGTTGAGCGCGGCCAGCCGAGTGTGGCGGACGGCCAGAGAGCGGACGAAAACCAGGTGTCTAGAACATCCTCGTCCTGGCGCAATGTCGTGTGATCGTCGATACCCAGCTTTACCGCTGCCTCCTGACGTGTTTTGGCCGCCGTGTAGGAACCGTCATGCGCGTAATAGACGGGAATTCGATGGCCCCACCAGAGCTGGCG
>PLAD01000223.1 GCA_003134215.1 Armatimonadota bacterium | reverse complement strand
TGCTCTGTTCCAGCCTTTGATCTGCTTTTCACGGCTGATCGCCGTGCGTGGTTCGTCATATATCTCGACGTAGACGAGACGCCAGACGCGATAAGCTGCGGTAAATGACGGCTCGCCGGCTTGTCGATGCCGAATCATTCTTTGTTGCAGGTTCGAGGTCACGCCGATATTTTTCTCGCTTCAGAGCGGTGAGGATGTCGTCGTATTGTTCAGCGTAGACGAGACAGGTGACGTTGTACTTGCCTGTGAAGGTTGATTGATCGGAGTTTTCGTGCTGCAACTTGTTAGAGCGGAAGGAGCCAATGTTAAGCACGAAATTGGCTGGGTCTACCAGTTATTTTTACTTGACATCCGGTTTGGCATATGATAAAGTAGTGGTGTTAATTGTGTGTTCCGTCGGTCGAAGCGCCGTAGTTGGATATGCCTTCAACGTTTTTAGTTATTCCAGCTCGATATCTGCTCGTTACTAACAGTTATGTTCGCTCCAATAGTTGAGCGGACGGAGGAATGTAGATCACCCATGAAGCGGCAAAAAAATCAACTCTCAAGCATCGGACTCTTAGGCAAGGCGGTGGCGACGGCAACCATTTTAGGTTGTTCCACTGTTCCTCAAGCGGTGCATGCGGCGACGACTCCGGATGTGATGACCAGCGGAGTTTATGTCTCCATCTTGAGCCCGACGGTCAATGTTAACGATCCGAACAAGCAGGTCGAAGTTTCCGCTTTCTATCAAGCTGCGCCGGTAACTGGCGGCGTGACCACCTTGGAGCTTTATATTGACGGTCAACAGGAAGCAGTTAAAAAGCTGGACTCGCCGGAAGATAAAGGGATCGTCTCCTTCGTCATCAGCCCCGGCACACTCAGCGCCGGCGCTCATCACGTTGTGGTCACTGTTTCCGCAGGAGACGCCGAGGTAGCATCGGCGAAGACCAGTATCAGTATTGCTGCCGACACATCCGATTCGGCTGCCGCCCCAACTCCCTCCCTTGGCGGCGATACAGCCGACGGTTCCGCGCCGGCAGTTGCGATCACTGAGCCAATGCCCGACTCCACTGTGATCGGCACAATCGATATCAAAGTCGATGCGCATGACAACACCGGCAAGCCGCCGTACGTTTCGCTCTTTATCGACCACAACTTCAAGACCCTCCGCAACTTCCCGCCGTACGATTTCGCCTGGGACACCACCCGGGTCGCGAACGGCTACCATACGCTGGAAGTCTGGGGCTACAACGACAACCAGACGGTCGGGCACACGGAGCCGATGTCGGTCTATGTCAACAACCCGAGCGGACGAACGATGGTACGCCATGACCTGCTCGACACTTTGCCGGCATCGCTGGTGATCAAGTCTGCTACTCAAGCGGCGGCGATCACGCCCACCGCTCCGAAGAAGCATGACGTTGCCCGTGCAGCAGCCGTCCTCGCTCAGGGAAGCCCGCTCACATCGAAGCAGGCCCGACTGGCGATTGCAGCAAACTTCGACTCCGGAACGCCGTTCTCAGAAGAGACGACACTGATGTCGCCGTTCCTGCCCAAGCATACACCGCAGCTCAATCAGATTGCTGTAGCGCCTCCGGTAAAGACCGCACCGATTCTCGCCGCTCAATCGACTGTGTCAGTCGCCGCAGCGCCGGCTGTTGCAGTCGACGACCAGCCTGCAGCTTCAACACAACTCTCCGACTACGCTCCGCTGACGACGCCTTCAACTACAGACAAGGTATCGATGCCGGCGGTGGTGAAGTCAGCTCCCGCTCCTCCTGTTGAAGCACCGGAGCAAGTAGTCATCCACACTGTCACTTACGACACTCCCAGTGACTCATCCACAGTCGACAGTCAGCCGATGATTGAAGCTCCTGTGGTGACGACCAGATCGATCGAAACAGCCCCGGCGGTGACACATAAGGCCGCGCCGACTGAACTGTCGAGCCTAACGACGCCAGCGAAGTCACCGTATACGATGCAGCTAGACGACACCAAACCTTTCACAACGGTAGTCAGCAGCGACCATTCGTCGATGGAAGCGCCGGATGTCAAGCTGATTCCGGTCCATCTCCCGGCAAGGCTCGCCGCCGGCAAGGCCGTGACCGGTCTGCGCCGCGAAACCAGCATGGCTTCGGCGTCGATTGACAGCGCGACTCTCTTCACCCCGCAGACCGCGCTTGCAGCGCCGGATGTTGCTGCGGCGAAGGCGGAGGACGTGATTCAAGACCACAAGGTGCAGGCTCAGATCGAAACGCTCGGTCAGACAGCAAATGGCTTTCCCGCAAGCGAGGTTGTCAGATCCCATGCAAACGAGGTAGTCATGAACGATCGTTTGGTAGCGCTCGATCAGCCGCTGCAGGACAAGAACAGCTTCCTGTTCGCTCCGTTCCGACAGATTTTCGAAAACGAGGGCGGGATGGTCGCGTGGAACTCCACCCTTCATCAAGTTCACGCGCTCTCTGGAAGCCGCGATATCGAACTGACAATCGGCTCTAAAACGGCCACGGTCAACCAGGAGCCGCTGACGTTGAACGCTGTCCCTTACATCGAGGAAGGACACACGATGATCCCGCTGGCGTTTGTCCCAATCGCGCTGGATGCGACAGTCAGCTACGATCCGAATTCCGGACATATCGAAATCAACAGCAAGGATTAGTACCTCGCACCATCTCCCAAGATAAAGGGCGCCCGGCTTCCCCGGAGCGCCCATTATCTTTTCAGGCGGTAGTCGTCGATACCGCCGGTTTAGCGGCCGGAGCAGCAGGAGCGCTGCTCTCCGGCTTCGATTCTACCGGCTTGGCGCCCGATGATTCCGTCGACGCAGCGGCAGCCGGCGCCGGGGTATCGGTAGACGCAGCAGGTTCCGCCGCTACAGGCTTGGCTTCGTCCTTCGCAGCGGTCTTTTTCGCATAATCATTGACATAAAATCCCGATCCTTTGAAAACGATACCGACCGGAAATATCTTTTTCTTGAGAGCGGCGCCGCAGTCTTCGCATGTGGTCAGCGGATCATCGGAAATCCGCTGGGTTACCTCAAATGCTTTCGCGCATCCGAGGCATTCGTAGCCGTATGTTGGCATCTTTCAGTATTAACCCTTCCGAATAAAGCCATGTTTCTCCAGCATCAGACGAAACCGTCTTGACTAATCGCCTTCCATCCGTTACTATGAGAAAGGCGTTGCTGGATGTAGTCTATTATACATTGAACCGGATCATCTCGATTTACGTCATTAGCCAGAGGGCGCAGCAAAGCGAAAGAGACGGGAGGCGACCGGATGACGACATTCAATGTCGCAGACGATAAACATAACCACCTTCATATGCTGGTTACCGAATCCAGCAACCCAGCGCTGGCGGAACTAGACGCCATCGAGACATTGGAACGTCTCCACTTAATGAACGCAGAAGATATCGCTGTCGCCCACGCAGTACAAAAAGAGCTTCCTCAGATCGCCATGGCGATTCACCGAATTGTCCACTCGTTCCGTACGGGCGGTCGGCTGATCTATGTCGGGGCCGGCACCAGCGGCCGCTTGGGAGTACTCGATGCATCGGAGTGTCCGCCGACTTTCGGCACCGACCCGGACCTGGTAACGGCAATCATCGCCGGCGGTCGAGATGCGATGTTCCAGGCCATCGAAGGCGCAGAAGACAATCCGGACGGAGGGGTCGAGGCGCTGATCGAGGCAGATGTCAGTAAACACGATACGGTCATCGGTATTAGTGCGAGCGGTCAAGCGCCTTATGTCTATGGAGCCCTGGAGCACTCCGCCGCTGTCGGGGCCTGCACGGTCGCGCTGGTCAACAACCGCCCTTGCAAGCTGGAGAAAATCGCATCCATCACGATCGCTCCGATAGTCGGGCCGGAAGTCATTGCCGGGTCTACCAGAATGAAAGCGGGGACAGCGGCAAAGATGGTGCTGAACCTGCTCAGCACGAACGCAATGATCGAGTTCGGCAAGACTTATGGAAACTTAATGGTTGATGTCAGGGCGACGAACTCGAAGTTGAAGGCGCGCGCCCAGCGTATCACGATGGATGTCACCGGAGTGAGCGAAGACGAAGCTGCGAGGGCGCTGTCCGAGAGTGAAGGCAACGCGAAGCTCGCGATTCTGGTACTGGAGACCGGGCTACCGGTGGAAAAGGCAGCCGATCTCCTGCGCGAAAACAGCGGATTTCTGCGTCGCGCACTACAGCAGCACGACCGCGCAATCCATTTCGACTAGATTGAACTTAGGAGTTCTTCAAGCCTTCGACCGCTTCTTCCCAGTAGTCGGTCACACTATGCGCATCTATGCATGATCCGGCGGGCTGTATAAGCACTTCCCGACCCCGCTGCTGAGTCAAAGGTCGGCAGCGCCACATCGCCGAGGTCTGCAGACCATCGTCAGTCGTCACCACCACCCGCTCTCTATTGAGGCACGTCGCGCAGATGTGCTCGGCTTCATTGCCTTCTTCTGCGATCAGCGCCAAATCGAACCTGCTTGTCTTACTTGCTACGGTCACTTACATTTCTCCTTTCGGGAGAATTCGAACCAAAACCATGCCGAATCGGCACTTCCTGATTCTATTGTGGCTAAAATTCGCGCTGGTTTTATATAAAGATTTCATGAAGACAAACCCGCGGGTTCTATGCCCTTCAGACTAACGTCTTTCCGGGGCGGTATAATGGTGCAAGAAAAGAAACGAACCAACCCATTCAATGGCGTACGACCACCAACACCTCATTCGAAATTTTTGCATCATCGCGCACATCGATCACGGAAAATCGACCCTCGCCGACAGGATACTTGAGTTCACCGGAGCTATATCCAAGAAGGATATGCAGGAGCAGCTGCTGGACTCGATGGATATCGAGCGAGAGCGCGGCATCACTATCAAGATGGCCGCAGTACGTCTGAACTATAAAGCGCTGGACGGGATCGATTACGAGCTCAATCTGATCGACACGCCGGGTCATGTCGACTTTACCTACGAAGTATCCCGCAGCCTTGCCGCCTGTGAAGGAGCTATCCTGGTTGTTGATGCAGCGCAGGGAGTGGAGGCGCAGACATTGGCGAATGTCAATCTTGCGCTGAACAATAACTTGACTCTCGTTCCGGTAATGAACAAGATCGATCTGCCGGCGGCCGATCCGGAACGTGTAGCGGAAGAGATTGAAGAGCTTCTGGCCATTCCCGGTGAAGACGTCATCCGCGCGTCCGCCAAAGAGGGCATCGGCACACGGGATATCCTGGAAGCAGTCATCAAAAATGTGCCGCAGCCATCGGGAAACCCGGACGCACCTCTGCGCGCGCTCATCTTCGACAGTCATTTTGACGGATATCTCGGTGCAGTCGCCTATATTCGCGTGGTAGACGGCGAAGTCAAGCCAGGCACGAAGATCAAGATGATCAACACCAACAAAGTCTTCGATGTGGCCGGTGTTGGAGTCTTTGCCCCAAGGATGCGGCAAACAGACCGTCTGACCACAGGCGAAGTCGGTTACCTTACCGCAAGTATTAAGACAGTCGGAGACTGCAGGGTCGGCGACACGATTACACTGGCGCACGGAGGTTCGGACGATGTCCTGCCAGGGTACCGTCAGGCAAAGCCGATGGTTTTCTGCGGCCTCTACCCGATCGACAGCAACCAGTACCAGGACCTTAAAGAGTCGCTATCGAAATTACAGCTTAACGACTCCGCTCTTACTTATGAACCGGAATCGTCGGCGGCGCTGGGTTTCGGCTTCCGCTGCGGCTTCCTCGGCCTGCTTCACCTGGATATTGTTCAAGAGAGGCTAGAGCGAGAGCACAATCTCTCGCTGATCGCCACCGCCCCGAGCGTCATTTATATGGTGCATGTGACCAACGGCGATGTACTGGCGATCGACAACCCCGCAAACTTGCCGCAGCCGCAGCAGATTGTCAAGATCGAAGAGCCGTATGTGCACGCGACGGTGATTGTCCCACAGCAGTACATCGGGACGGTGATGGATATGGGCCAGGAGCGCCGGGGCAAGTTCGAAAGCATGGAGCATGCGACGCAAAACCGGATGGTTATCAAGTATCTGCTGCCGCTGAACGAAATTTTGATGGACTTCTTCGATCAACTCAAATCAAGGACTAAGGGATACGCATCGTTCGATTACGAATTCTCAGGATATGACGAAAGTAAACTGGTCAAGCTGGACATTTTGCTCAACGGCGATCCCGTCGATGCACTGTCGTTTATTACGCATCGGGACAAGGCCTATAACCGCGGAAAGCAGCTAGTCGAAAAGCTCAAGGAAATCATCCCGCGGCAGATGTTCGAAGTGAGAATACAGGCAGCGATTGGAAGTAAGGTCATCGCTGCTGAAAATATCTCCGCAATGCGAAAGAATGTCATAGCGAAGTGTTACGGGGGCGACATCACGCGTAAGCGAAAACTGCTGGAAAAACAGAAAGAGGGCAAAAAACGCATGAAGTCGATTGGAAGCGTCGAAATACCGCAGGAAGCGTTCATGTCGGTCCTGTCCATCGGTGACTAGACGGCGTCTACACGAAAATGGCAGCAAATCTGAAATTTGTCCTGGTGCCCTGGGGGTCCGACAGCGTCGGTGAAGATGTCTGGCTGCTCGAAAACGCTCTGGTTTTCGGCCTGGAGTGCGTTTTCGAAAAGGTCGGGGTTTCGTACGCTGACCTGTACGATCAGCTCCAAGGCGATATCAAACGCACATCTACGGTGCGCCCGTACTCGGAAAGCGATCTGCGAGCACTGGCATCACGTGCTCCCGTCGACACGGACGCAATCATCGACGGCCACCTGGCGGTACAGCGCGGTCCGGAGACGTCGGCGATCATCGCAATCGAAGCGGCCCCTCGGATTCTTAAACTACCACATCAGACATTCGAGGCTCCCGATGCCTTCCGATTTGATTCTTTTACTCCCGATAGTGAACATACAACCTTCGTCAATGTCGAAAACCAGGAACGGTGGCTGGCATTCGTTCTGGTCACCGCTGAAGCAATCCTTGCCCCGTTTGACGTAGAAGTACCGGCCTACGTCGGACCGGAAACTCTGAAGATGTCGCGATCCTGGGAGGCGTTCTGCGCCTTTGTCAAAGGCAAGCGCGGTGCGCGGACGATCGAGGAGAAGCTCGGGTATTACCGGCAGGCCGCGCGTACCGATCCAAACTTTTACTGGGCGCGCTTTAATGCAGGGCAGCTTTATAAACAACAGCAGGACTACCACTCGTCGAGACGAGAGTTCCTTGCCGCTGTCGACGGTGCGGGCGACGATCCGAACTTGAAGGGCGAGGTCTATTTTGAACTCGGACTGTGTTCGATCTTTCTCGGCGATACAAAGACCGCCAGAAATTTTTGGGATGAAGCGCTCTCCTTCGCGCCGAATAACCCTACCCTTTTAGTAAATATTGCCGGCACTTATGAACAAGAGGAGAACTGGGGCCGGGCAATCGAGCTGCATGAAATGGCGCTGGAAATCGATCCGAGCTACTATAAGGCGCTCGTCAGCCTCGGACGACTTAAGGCGCAGGACGGCAAGCTGGAAGAAGCGATTCCGTTTTATACCAAGGCGCTAGAGCTGCGCCCGGACGATTCGCTTCGACATGCCATTCTGGGAGGATGTTATCTCGCACAGGGCGATGAAGTCGAGGCGAGGTCGTACTTCACGAGAGCAAGCGAGTTAGACCCGCCAGGAAGCCGCCACGAGGTGCGTATCGATGAAGCCGATGCACCGCCGTCGCCTGGGGATTACGCGAGACAGGAACTGGCCAAGCTCGCCGAGGCGGAATCTAAGCGTCGTAAAGCCGAGAGCAAAGAAGGCGGCGGCTGGCGCTGGTTCAACCGCTAAACCGGTCGACGCCGGGTAAGATGCGGCCTCTGCCCAATCGGCTCGTCCACTGCAGTTGTCTGCCCCGTTGCGTGGTCATGTGATACTCTCGCCTTGAGATCCCGCTTCAGCCTAACAAAAGCAGCAGACACTTCGGCCCCTAGCAGTAATATCGTCATCGAATAGTAGATCCAGAGGACGAACAAGATAAGATTCGCGAGGTCGCCGTAGATCGTATGGTTGGGCTTAAGCAGGTAGTGGGCCACCCCTTTTTTGGCGACCTCAAAAAGCACGCTTGCAGTGACACCGCCCATAGTAGCCGCCTGCCAGCTCACCTTCGCGTTGGGCAGCAGACGATAGATTAGTACGTACATCACCGCGTTTACCAACAGTGCGATGAATTCAGACAAAACCGTTAACGGCGTTAACGAAATCTGAGGATGACGCAGCCCCGGCATGCTGTGCGCTTGCATAAAGATCGGCGCTCCGCTCAGAAAGAGCGACAAAACGATCAGGCTGCCGGTAGTCAGCATTAACATTAATGCGACAGCGTGCTGGACAAACCAGTTGCGCGTCTCCTTAACTTCCCACATCGCATTCATCGCAACGGATGCGTTGATGAAGATCTGCACGGTCGCCCAGATCAAGGAAAGTAAACCGAAGAGCCCGGCCAAACCACGATGATCGATAACTGATTTGACCTGCTCATTGAGCTTAATTTGCACAGTCAGAAATTTGACGCCCTCCTCCCGAGCCCCGCCCGCCGGAAGCAGGCCCTGAATGAGCTCCGTCACCTTCACTGACGCGGAATGAACATCGATAAAGCAGGCAAGGATGGCAACGCCGGTCAAAACAATCGGAATGAATGAGAGAAGCAGGAAAAATGCCAGTCCGGCGGCATAAAATGCGCCGTTATCGCTTCCGAAGCGCTGGAATATGGACCAGACGAAGGCTATCAGCGGGACATTTAACATCCGCTTGATCCACCGTCTCAGTGTTTTCATCGGCCGGCTATTGTGTAGAAACTTTGATTGACGATCGTGGTGAGTGGTTGCCGACGGCATCGACCGCGACCGCAGCAATGGTCAGGGCAGTTTGACGCGCGCCGCCAAGCAGCGTCGGCGTCATCAATTCGATATCTCCGGTCTTCCAGTTTCCATTCATATCGGCTTTAGCCTCGGTCTGCGCCGAGGTGCCGTCCATGTTCAGAAGGCCTAATGCCTTGGTCGTGTAGTCGATTTGCACCAGCACAGTGCTTCCCGGAGCAGAGACTCCCGCTATCTGAACACGCCGCCCGACTTGCTGACCCGGGGAAGGACTCTCGATTTTCGGAGCCTGCGGCGCCAGGGAAGCGAAGCTCACTGCCTGGGGCAGATCAACAGTCGCCTCATTATGATCGGGTGACGTGAAGTGTGCTGTCGCGATCGCGTCCTGAAGTTCAATATCCGCGGTGGGCTCGATCCGGCACGTGTAAACACCCGGTTTAATCTCGCAAAGCTGCTGAGTCATCGAACCAAGGGTTACGAATGCAGTCCCGCCCGGATCGGCTACAAGGGTTAATCCGAGGCACTTTCCAGAGCTTAGCGCGACGGATTTTCCAGGAACGTCAGAAGTGAACGTATAGCTGTGTGACTGCGGCGATGTTGTGAACGTCCATTTACTGTCCGCAGAACCGCCGTTAGGATCGACTAACGCCAGTTCGACAGTGTGAGAGCCTGGAGTCAACGATGTCGACGGCTGGTAAGTGACGAACCGCTGAGTGACTACAGCGTTCGGAGTTACATCGTGATGGTCGACCCACAAACGAACATGCGCCAGAGAAAACGGGGTATTTGGCGAGAGATTCATGAGTGCATAGATCATTGGGCGGGGGCTTGTAACCTCTGCGCCATCTGCAGGGCTCTGGTCTGTAATCGACGGCTGCTGGATATTCGGAACCACGCTCGAAGTTTGAGAAGGAGCCGGCTGCGCGGTCGGCGGCTCAGAATCGTCGTCAGATTGTCCATCCGTTACCACCGATAGACTGTATCCGATCTTGTTAGTCGGATCAGTATTAATTCGAACTCGTTCAGCCGGCATGATGTCTGCGAAAACGATATTTCTACCGGACATCTTCACATCGGCATCCTGTACCATCGTTACGCTGGTACCGTCGTTCAAGTTAACAACGTAGGCACCGTCCTGCCGCTGTATATCCTTGATTGTCCCAACCACTTCGCCATAGTCTGCCTCGATGGTTGCTGCAGTGCCGTCGGGTGCGAGGCTGACGTGCACTTGATCTCCAACATGCAGGTGCGATATATCTTCCTGAACTTTAGGTGAATCGTCGTTGCGCACGGTGACAACGGTGCTTGTGGAAAGCGGTACTGCGCTGACCTGGCCATTGACGCGTACAGTAATCTGCTGCGGCGTGGTGTTCGAATAGATTCCGGTCAGCCGGCCGACTACATGGGTATGCCCAGCGGGAACTGTCAACGCAGGCAAAGTGCTCAGATGAAGTTCGGGAGTGACTATCTGCACGGTCAATGTCGCCGGCTGCCACTGAACGTAGGCTCCAAGGGCTTCAGCGACGAAACGCAACGGGACTAAGGTCGCTCCGTTCACGACTTCCGCCGGTTGGCTAAGTATCTCAGCGCTGCCGTTAACTATCGCGGTCGTGCTGCCGACTGTCAAGCTAAAGCTGCTTGCACCTTTGGTCGCAGTAATCGATTTAGACGTTGGATTGTAATTAACAGACGCACCGAGCGCCTCGAACACGCCGCGCAGAGGTACAAGTACGGCACCTTTTTGCTGAACCGGCGCGGTTCCGATGAACGTGACCGGCCGGTTGTTCACCTGAACCGAAACAACTTGCGCCGACGCAGTAGCTGCGGCTGCGCCGAGTAAGAAAGCTATTTGTGCTGCACACGGAACCCAACCAAGTCGCTTCATCTTGTTGCTCAAATCCTCTAGGCGTTATGCCGACTCTCGTTCTTTATCCATAAAGCGATACAATGAAACTACGAATGCGCCTCCACCCACCTCAGATCAGGACGGACATTGGCAGCGCCGGCGACGGTCGATCTTCGTTATCTTGCTCCAAAACGACGAGCGTACCATCGTCATTGGTTAATATCCAGCAGTGCTTTACCGACTGCAAGATGATCCAAAACCCCTGCCCTAGAGTACCTGCGGTCGTGTATCCGCGCTCCAGCGTCGCCCGAGGCAAATCGTCGTATGGAATTCCCTTTCCCTGATCGTGAATTCGAACCTGGACGCTACCAGTGTCATCCCACGAAACGAGTCCAATGCCCCCGGATGCGTGAACGAGACTGTTGTTCGCTGCTTCGCCTGCCGCCATTTCGAGGGAATCAGAAAGTTCATCATCTAGTCCGGCACCGGCGGAGGCCAAGCGGACGGCGCGACGCAGGCTGCGGACATTCTCCCCGATGTCAAGTTGTACCGGTTCTGACTTATTACCAAGCTCCTCAGGAAGTTCGTCGCTGTCTGTAACTATTCGGAGCTTTCCACGGGTCGCAAGCTTCAAAACGTCGGCGAGCATCGATTTTCTTAGCTCTTCAACATTAAAACCAATTTGCTCGGTTGCTAAATGGTCGTTCCGAATTTCGTACTGATTATCCAACAGATTGTTGACTGCACCACCGTGCTTCTTCGCAGCAGGAATGGTGATGTGGTCGGCGCAATAATCCGGCGACACAATCACCGCAAGAAGACAGATATCATCGCGCAAGACACCGGCGGCGTAGGCTTCGGTCTCATTCATACAGTATTGGAGGAAGCTAGGCGCGGAAAGGCGACTGTCGTCTGAATTAGCGCTCTGGATGCCGTCGAAATAGCTCGACATCAGTGTGGCAATGCCCTTGACGCCGAGCAGATGCTTCGTGTCGGAACCGGCATCACAAACTCCGTCGGTGTAAAGCAGCAGGGCATCGCCGGGCTGCATCTGCTTGCGCTCGGAAGCGAAAAGGCGGGCGTTGGAGTCACCGAATGCGCGCTCAAAGACGCCGATTACCGGGCCGGTCGCTTCCAGGTGATCAACCGTTCCATTTCCAGAGACCTTGTAGACTAGTCCCGGCTCATGTCCGCAAGAAACATATTCAAGCAGCATGGTCGACGGATTGAAGATGCCAACAAAGAGGGTTGCAAAGGAGGGCAGCAAGTTCTGCTCAATCAATACCAGGTTAAGCTGTTCGACAGCATCCGCCAGAGTCGGCATGGTTTGAAGCAGACAGCGCAGCATATGTCTGATCGCTGCAACCTGCGACGCGGCGGCAAGGCCCTTTCCGCTGACATCGCCGACCACGAAAGCCGTTTGGCCATTCACCAGAGTAAAAGCATCGTAGAAGTCGCCGCCAACATTGGCTTCATCCAATGCAGCGCGATAGTACGAGGCGATACTTAAGCCCTTTACATCGACCGAGAGCTCCGGCTGAAGAGCGGCCTGCAGCTGGATCGCAATATTGTGTTCTTTATATTGCAGCTTTGCCGCATCAACTGCCGATCGGGTTTGAGATGCGACAGTTTCGATCAACGCGACCTCGTGGTTTTCCCAGTTCCGACTGGCGTCGCTCATGGCTACGACCAGGGTGGCCTCTAATTGCCCGTCACCGGTTAAAGGCACGATCACCGCAGAACGAATTCCTCGCGACTGGAGCAGCGTCGCCGGAAATTGGAACGTACCTTCAGCACCGGTGTCATTAATGACAATGGTTCGACCATATTTGACGAGCTTTAACGGTTCCAACTTCAGTTCCGACAAACGGAAGGTCAAGACTGGTTCCTGTTCACTGTCCGCTCTCCAGTATTCGCCGATTACGGCCAGATCTTTCCCGAGGTCGTAGGAGATAGAGTAGCAACGGTCGGCCTTGAGCATCTGACCGAGGGAGCGTAATGCGACGCCTTGCACTTCTTCAGGTTTCTTGGCTGTGCGCACTGCCTGCCCGATTTTGTTCAACACCGCCTCTTGATCGGCGCGCGCCTGTTCACTGGTCAAAAGATTCGTATTTTGCACCAACAGGCTGGTATTGGTACGAAACGCATCCATTCCGAGCGCTACCAGAGTGCCGACGATTACTACTATGCCGAGTGTGACATAGTTGGACATGGTCGGTTCAACTATCATGCCTGATGGAGGAATGAGGAAGTATGCAGTTGAAAAGAGCGCCAGCAAGACTGCTAGAAGGCCAGCGCGAAGGCCGCCCATAATTGTCGAAAGCGCGATTGCAATGAAGTAGAAGGCAATGAATGACGGGCCGCGCTTGAGGCCGTCATAGACCGCGACAAAGTGCTGGAGCTTTAGCAAAAGCCAGGTGGAAGCAACAACGACGACGATTGAACAGAGATACGTCAACCAGCTTGGCAGAGTTGTCAATGTGAGAAAAAGGCGCCGCGTACGCTTACGAAGTGGCAATGTCGTTAATTTTCAATCTAGCCGAGATTTGACTGGTAACTCAGTTATGACCTGACATCAACCGCATTAAACGACGTTAATGTGGTTACAGTTCAATTATACAACGGCAATTGGTCAGTCCGACGCATGTTTCCAGCAGGTTTTGACATGGTCGTTCACCATTCCTGTCGCTTGCATATGCGCATAAGAGGTAGTAGGTCCGATAAATGTAAATCCGCGCCGCTTAAGGTCTTTGCAGAATTTCTCGGATAGTTCGGTAGTCGCCGGAAGTTCAGCCGGCTCCTCCCAGCCGCCGACAATCGGCTTACCGTCCACAAATGCCCACTGATAGCTGTCGAATGATCCAAACTCTTGCTGGATTCTCCGAAAAGCCTTGGCATTGGCGATGACTGCTTTGAGTTTAGCGAGGTTTCGAATAAGCAGAGGATCAGTCATCCATAGATCGATCTGTTCCTGACCGAGCCCTGAAAGATGAAGCACATCGAACTCGCTGAAGGCGCGTCGAAAATGCTCGCGTCGGTTCAGCACGGTCGACCAGCTTAAGCCAGCCTGCATAGTTTCAAGCAGTAAGAATTCAAACAGCTTCGCATCGTCGTGGAGCGGCGTTCCCCACTCTTCGTCATGGTAGCGCGCCATGAGGTCCGACCCGTTCGCCCAGCTACATCTCACGATCTCACTCATTGTTTCGCTCCGACCATTCGGCAATAAATATACCTCTTCAACGGCCAACGATCATTTTCCTTGATGCTGCAATACCGGTATCTCCAGCACCTCGTTATCACAGATGCCGAAGACTCTGTCGCCGGAAGAGATGGGCGGCCTTGCGCCCCCGGTAAAGGTGCCGAACGCTGGGAGAACCATCGTCTGTTGCGTCAGCCAGAAGCAGGGCAGTTTTCCGGAACTGCCGCGAAGGCGGCCGATCCAGATCGCCGGGTGGAGATGGCCGCAGACCAGGGGCGTGCCGAGATTAGTGTCGGGATGATGTGCAAAGCGGATCGACTTGATGCCCCACGATTCCATCTCAACAGAAATGGAAAGGTCGGCCGGCGGATCACCGGCATGCTTGTCATGATTACCTTGAATATTTACAACCTCGATACCAGCATAGTGTTGGCGCCAACAACGCAGGAAGTCGAGTGTTTCATTGGTTTTTGAAGAGCCGGCATGAAAAAAATCTCCTAATATGAGAAGGCGTGTTGGATTATATCGATCAAGTACATTACCCAGCCGTGTCAGGTCGCGCCGGGTCGTTCCTGATGGGACGGCGATTCCACTGGAACGGAATGTCGCATCCTTTCCGAAGTGCGGATCGGTTAGAATAACCGTCTTTTGACTCGACCAATAGACCGCCCGTTCCGGGAGGAGTGTCCATAGTTCGCCGAACCACTCGACATTCGTTTCGTTTTGCAGTTCATTCACTTACCAGCGCGCCGCCTTTTCCAATTGCAACACCATCTTTTTGATTCGATCGCCAAATTTTTCAGTGCTGACAGAAGCCTGTATGCGCTCTGCCCAAATAGGAAACGCCAGCGGAGTAAGCCGTTTTGTTTTTACCTCAACAATACGCTCTTCGGAAAGCCTGTTCAGCGTGGTTTTTAGCCGTGACAGCTCCAGTTGCCCGACCAGTACTTCGCGGCGCGCCTGTTCGAGGAGCAGATTGTCCGGATCGTTTTCTTTAAAGACATCATATAGCAGCCCGCTCGACGCTTGTATCTGTCTGGCGGCCTTTTGCGATCCGGGATACCCGGAAAAGACTAAACCAGAGATTCTGGCTATATCGCGAAACTGCCGCCTTGCCAGCTCTACTGCATTCAGACAGGTCAATAGGTCGTCCGTCAGGTGATCGGTCCCAAAGAGTGACGACCAGCTGTCGACAACAATCGGCTCGTAGCTGAGCAGTTCGATTCCGTAGTCGTTGACTGACGCATTAACACTTCGCGGATGGTCTTTTGTCAGGCGGTAGGCAAGCAACGCGGCGAGGCCTTCGTGAACCGATCGGCCGGCAAAGGGATAGATAAAAAGATGATATCCTTCACGTGATTTTGTATGTTCGATTAGTAGCTCGTCCGTTCCCGGAATCCGTGACCACAACTGCTGAACCGCCAGCACCGCCTTTACCGACAGCATCTCAGGATCATCGAATTCGCCATTGGAAGCATCACCGAGTTTCTCGCGCACCGCCGATGCTAGTTGGCTTGATAGCGGAAGTCGCCCTCCCAGCCATTTCGGCACAGTTCCGGAGCCGCCTGACGATCGGCGGACGAAAACTTTCATATCCTTGAGTCTGACAAACTCGAGTACACGCCCGGCGAACGTAAAGCGGTCGCCAAGATTCAGGCGGGCAACAAACTGCTCTTCGATCTGGCCTAGCTTTGCGCCTTTGACATATTGCACGAGCATCATGCTGTCGCTTGTAATGGTGCCAATTGAAAGGCGGTGCATCCTCGCAATCAATTCATTGTCTACGGTATACACGCCATTTTCGACGGACACTTTACGGTACTCGGGATAGGCCTTAAGTGCGCTGCCTCCGTTTGTTACGAATGACAGCGCCCATTGCCAGTCATCCTCGGTGATATCTGCAAACGCAGTCGTGCTGCGTATCTCGTTTAGAAGTTCGTCATTGCGGAAGCCGCCGCCGAGAGCGATAGTCACCAGATGCTGCAGAAGCACGTCTATCGATCCGGTGAGCCCTCTACGCGGCTCGATCCGACCGCGTTCGATTGCGGTTCGGGCTGCCGAAAACTCGATCAGCTCGAAGGCGTTGGTTGGGACGCATATTATTTTGCTGACGCCGCCGGGATGATGGCCGCTCCGGCCGGCGCGCTGCAGCAACCGTCCGATTCCCTTTGGGCTCCCAACCTGGATAACCAGTTCGACCGCTGGAAAGTCGACTCCCAGATCTAGACTGGATGTGCAGACAACTGCGCGCAGTTCACCATCTGCCAGTCCACGTTCGACGCGTTCGCGTTCGGCTCGATCAATTGAACCATGGTGAAGAGCGATCGAATCTTCCCAGTCGGGTTCATAGAGTGTCAACCACTGATACCACTGCTCGGCTTGATTGCGCGTGTTGGTGAAGATGAGAGACGAGGTCGCCTCGCCAATTGCCGATGCGACGCCGGGAACCCCGAGCCTGCCCAGATGTCCGGCCCAGGGAAAGCGATCGATCGACTGCGGCACCAGTGTTCGTATCTTGAGATCCTTCGCTCGCCGTTCGAATATCAGCCGGGCGGAGCCGTGAACCCCGGCCAGTGTTGCTGCTGCGGCTTCCGGATTGCTGATGGTTGCTGACAGGCCCCATGTACGCAGTTCGGGACGCCATTTTCGCAGCCTCGCCAGCGCAAGCTCGGTCTGTACACCTCGCTTGTTTCCGAGCAGCTCATGCCATTCATCGACCACGACACATTTCAGTGTCGCAAGTTTTTCCCGAGTATCTGGATAGGACAGCAGCAATGAAAGGCTCTCGGGCGTGGTGATTAACGCCGTTGGAAAGCGTTTCATTTGACGCCGCTTTGCCCACGCCGAAGTATCTCCGGTGCGCATCTCAACCGACCAGGGCAGCTCCATCTCTTTGATGGGCAATGTCAATGCGTGCAGAGTGTCGGCAGCGAGCGCACGCAGCGGGGTGATCCAGAGGACGGTCGACGACTCGAAATCTTCCGGTCGCCGTCGAGCAGGATTTCTGATCGTGTTTGAGTCCAGACATTGTGCGCTACTGAGCCACTCAATTATCGGCCCCAGCCAGACAGCCAGAGTTTTGCCGGTTCCGGTCGGGGCATTTACCAAACCGTTCTCACCGGATTGATATGCCTTCCAACATTCGACTTGATAGTCGAAGGGAAGCCAGCCATGCGATTCAAACCACTCACTGACACGCGGAGGCAAAAACTCGAATTGATCGCGCGGCGCTGCTGGCTGCTCCATCATTGAGCCTTCGATGCCGCAAGCAGCGCCTTGACTTGATCCAGAGTATCGGCATCTTCGGGTTTCTTGTCGGTGCGAATTCGTGCTATCCGTGGAAACCTAACAGCGATACCGCTTTTGTGGCGCGGCGAAAGCTGGATTCCTTCAAAAGCAATTTCAAATACCATGGACGGCTCAACGACGCGCACCGGCCCGTGTTTTTCCAACGTATGGCGGCGAACGAAACGATCAACTTCAGCAATCTCAGCATCGGTTAAACCAGAATACGCCTTAGCAATCGGCAGCAGTGCGCCGTCGGACCAGACGGCAAATGTGTAGTCGGTAAAGAGGCTCGCACGGCGCCCATGCCCTGCCTGCGCGTAGACCATGACAGCATCGACAGTGTAAGGGTCGATTTTCCACTTCCACCAGTTTCCCCGCTGCCGTCCGCTACCGTATGTTCCTTCGCGCCGCTTCAACATCAATCCCTCAGAGCCGATTTCACGGGCTCTCAAACGTTCGTCACGGAGGCCTTGCCAGTCGAACGCGCTCAGTCTCGGCGACAAGGTCACTCTAATTCCTTTCCTGATGAGACCGTCGACAAGTTCCTCCAGCAGATCGCGGCGGCAGTCGAGGGTAAACGACCGTATGTCTTTTCCTTCGTGCTCCAAAATGTCATATGCCATAAACGAAACAGGCGCTTCGGCCATCAGCTTTGCGCCTACCGTCTTTCGGTTCAGCCGGCGCTGAAGGGCGGCAAAAGGCAGCGGCGTACCGTCCTTCCACGCTAAGATTTCCCCGTCGAGCACGGTACCGTCGGGAAGTGATTCTCCAATCGCCATCACCTCGGGCATAACATCGGTCACCCGTTCCTCACCTCGCGACCAAACGAGTATTTGGCCGGCGCGCCGGATAAGCTGCGCTCGGATACCGTCACACTTCCATTCTGCAGCCCATTCGTCACGATTGCCGAGAGAGTCTGGGCTGTCATCCAGCGAGTAGGCCAGCATAAACGGATAGGGTTGCCCGACCGGAGTAAGACCGCCGCCGTCGATCACGGAACGGTAGCCTTCGGCACTCGGTTGCCAGGCGCCCATCAACCGATGGGCCATGGTGGCCTGAGTCACACCTGCAAGTTCAGAGAGCGCTCTTTCCACGAGAGTACGAGCGACTCCGATCCGAAAGGAGCCGGTAATCAACTTGTTCCATACGAGACGCTGACGGACGTCCAGCGAGGCCCAGGTCTCCAAGAGAATTCTCAGTTTCGATTCATCGTCGAGGGCACGAAGCGGCAGGATTTTCTGTTCAACGAGTTCACTCAACGATAGATCGAATGTACTGACAACGGTTTCTTCCGGGCCCGGCGCGAGCAGCGCCATCGTTTCGGCCAGGTCTCCCACCGCATCGTAACTCNNGTTGGAGGCGGCGGCGAAATATCTTTTCATCGCAGCCAGCTTTTCATTTGTTTTGGTCGAGCTGTCGATATCGAAGTAGAGTGTCGTAAAGGCTTTCATAGTTCGCCGCCTCCGTTTTGAGCCGACTCCCCCGCCGCATCATCTTCGTCACTGCCCGATTCTTCGTCACCGCCGAAGCGAGTCGGCAGTACCCAAGCGGAAAAGCCATGTTCGCCGAGGTATCGCACCAGGACATCGGTGTAGCCGTGGGTAACTCCGATGTTTTGCGCACCGGTGGCGGCGATTGTCGAAAGAAGACCATTCCAGTCGGCGTGGTCGGAGAGCACGAAACCGCGGTCGCCGCTGCGCCGCCGTCTTGCACCGCGGATCTGCATCCAGCCGGACACAAAGGCTTCCGAAATCTGACCGAACTTTCGAAGCCACGATGTGCCCGCCGCTGAAGGCGGTGCGATTATCAGCCCTTTGCCCTTGACTGTATCTGTCGGGTCGAATGTCGCGGAGCGCACTTTCGGGAGTTCGACCCCAGCATTTGCATAGGCGGGAAGGAATCGGAGTACGGCACCGTGTGCCGCGATAGGGCCGATTGAGCTGTCAATCCCCGCGATGATTCTTTGAGATTTCCCAAGCGCGTAGGCGTAAATGACAGAAGTCCAGCCCCTTTCGCGGTTTCCAGCCCACCAGTCGTTGATTTCAGCAAAGGTTTCGGCCTGCGGCCGCCAGCGGTAGATCGGGAGACCGAAAGTGGATTCCGTGATGAATGTATGACAGCGCAATGGTTCGAAGAGACCTGCGGTTGGGTCAAATCCGGTTTTATAGTCGCCGCTAAACACCCACACTTCACCGTCACGCTCGACTCGCACCTGGGACGATCCCAGGATGTGGCCGGCGGGATGGAGGGAAAGGGTGACATTGCCGAGGGTGAGAGATTTTCGGTACGGGACAGTTTCAATGGCCGCTTCATCGCCGACTCGCAGCCGCAGGACTCTTTCGCCGGGAACGGATGTGAGATAAGACTTGCTTCCCCAGCGAGCATGATCGGAGTGGGCATGCGTTATGACTGCACGGTCTACCGGCAGCCAGGGGTCAATGAAGAAGTCGCCATCGGGGCAGTAGAGGCCGCGATCTGTCATCTCAAGCAGGGCGGAGCTATTCACAGAATGCTTAATCGATTATTTTGGTTACGCGTTCCGCGCACTAAAAACGGACGGAGAGCTTTGAGGCTCTCCGTCCGATAAGCAAATTGACGATGGTTACCCGGCTTCTATTGGGCTGACGATTCCAGTTCCGCTTTTTTCACTGCGTTCTGGATGGCCTCTTTGATATGGCCGACACCCTCCTGAACCTCGCCGGCAGCTTCGGTGGCCTTGCCATGAGCATCGTGCTCCGGGCTGTTTGTCAGGTCGCCGTAAGCATCCTCGATCTTACCCTGAACCTGCTTCACCTGTCCTTCGATAATATCTTGATTTGTCATCAATTTCTTCCTTTCGAAATCGTCACTGACAGGGATTTACCCCGGGTGCGACGCAAATAAAACCTGGGAGCGTCCGCTTTGGAATGGTATAATCCGACATGCTGCGACGCTGTGTACAACTGGTAATTATTCTGGCCGTGCTCCCTTTGTGCGGCTGCAGCGTCTTTTCGCCGCAAGATCCAGCGCCCTACGATTACCGAATCGCCAATCAGGTTCACCCGGAAGCAGTTGCCGATCTTGGCTCTCATCCAAGCACCGCCGACCCTCGCCTTACTCAGGACCCCATGGTTCGAGACGGGGATGTTCTGTCCGAACCTGACGACCATCTGGCGGGCAACGGTGGGATCGTCGGGGATGATCCCCTGACGCGCAACCCAACAGAAGGCTCCGATAAGACAAACCGCCCCATAAACAACTGGTACTGGGTTCGCGGGACGGTTGCGAACGGCTCAATCACGATTAAAGTTAACGGGATGACGATTGGGAGATATTCGGTTAAGATCGACACGGAGATCAGCGACTTTCTAAACAAGGGGGCGAATGAGATTACTTTCGTTTCAAACCCGACTGTTCCAGACGAGCCGGTCACGGCGGATCTTAATGTAGTTTATGCACAGCAACAGCCGGGAGATCCTCCGGTGCTTACCTATAACACATCGTCGGACATGGGCGGCAGCGACAGCCCTGACCCCACTCAGCCTTACGCCCTTAATCCACCCAAACCAGCTGTACCAGGCCTTCCGATGCCGTCGGTTAACCCTCAATCCGCGCCAGTCCAGGCCGATGGTTCGACTGAGCAGACACTTTCTTTCATCGCAACCTGAAGACAACGGTTGGAACAACGGGTATGATCAAGTATTAACACCCGATTTCGACCGTCAGCGACAGACCCACCTTGGATTTAAAACTACATAACAAAGTTGCGCTGGTGGCAGCTTCTTCTAAAGGATTAGGCAAGGCCTGCGCAGAGTCTCTGCTGCGTGAGGGAGCCAAGGTGGTGATCACCGGGCGCCGTCCGGATGTCCTCGCCAAGGCAGCGCAGGAACTTCGTCAAATTATCACTCCCGGAAACGGACAACTTCACACGATTAGCGGTGATATTACACGCCCGGACGATGTCAAGCGGACAGTGAAGGCAACGATTGCACGTTTCGGGCAGCTCGATATCCTCATTACCAACGGCGGCGGCCCTCGTCCCGGGACATTTCAGGACATGGAAGACGACGACTGGAACCAGGGTCTGCAATCCACTCTTTTCCCGGTGATCGGGCTGATTCGGCAGTGCATTCCTTACTTAAAAGATGTTCAGGAGCGCGGCGGCGGCAGGATCATCAATATCGTCTCGACTTCGGTAAAACAGCCAATCGATGGTCTTCTGCTTTCGAATGCGATCCGGCCGGCGGTCATTGGACTGGCCAAAACGCTTTCGAAGGAGTTGGCTCCTTACGGTATCCTGATCAACAACGTTTGTCCGGGCTCTTTCGACACCGACCGAATTGCGGAGCTTTATAAGAACCGCGCGCGAATCTCGGGAATCGAGATAGAGCAAGTCGCGCAGGACGACTCTAAACGAATTCCCCTTGGCCGTCTCGGCAACCCGACAGAGTTCGGAGATTTCGTCGCTTTCCTCGCTTCAGAAAAGTCCTCCTATATCACCGGCCAAACGATCTCGATCGACGGCGGCGCGGTTTCCGGTATCTTTGGCTAGCGAGTAGGCTCGTGCCTTCTGATTAAGAGCTCGGCCTGTCATCCCCTCTCTTCCGCCGCGAAGCCCTCTTTGCTGATGGCTGCGGGCGGGTTTCCGCGAGCTATAAGAGGTTCCGTCAATATCTGTGTAAATGTATTTTCGGTGTCGGCTCTCTGAATTCTGTTAGACTGCCTGTTTGTATTCGACTGACTTGTTGTCCGGCGGGCTCTCGACTCCGTCCTTGTATGCGGCTCTATCCGCGACTTTCCTCATTAATTCTGGTGCCTTGATCCGTCTGAAGTTTTGTTCAGCGACCATCAGGAGCTTCGATATCATCGCTGTCGCTCCCTCGATTTTCTTGTAGCGCTTGGATGCTTCCGTTCTCAGCCGAACACTCGCAAATGGTGACTCGACAATGTTACTGGTCCGCAGATGTGTCCAGTGCTCTTTCGGATATGAGCAGTACGCCGTCATGCGCTCCCAGTCGTCGTCTATTCGCTCGACAGCTTTGATATGCTGCCTTTCTGCCGCCCACTTCTGGAACGTTGCTTTAGCTGCACACGCCTTGCTGAAGCTGTCTGCATACATCACCTTCCGCAGCAACTCTTTGGCCTCCGGCTGCGATTTCAGACTCACACAATCGAGAATGTTGCGCATACGATGGTTCCAGCACCGCTGGCCTTCAGACTCTGGAAACACCCTGGCTAGAGCCGACCAAATACCCAGATGGCCGTCATCAATCACCAGGCACGGAGGATTCATGCCTCTTATCTTAAGATCACGTAGAACAGTCGACCAACTCGCTTCGCTCTCTCGATAACCGCTCTCCACAGCAAAAACCTGTTTCGTACCATCGGAGAGAGCGCCGATCACGACCAGCAGTGCTGCCTTTTCCTTCTCCAAGCCTGCCTTGACGTAGATGCCATCCACCCAGGCGTACACGACCTGAAGGCCCACTAGAGACCGTTGTCGCCATTCTGCATAGATGGATAGAGGACACCATTTACGACCGCGTCGTGCAGCCGACACTCAATCCGCGGACCCAAATTAACATCATTTTTTTTAAGGGTGTTCTCTTTTGAACTTTTACCGTTAAGAATTGAACCTTGTTTTTCTATTGCGTGAGCGTCTGTAGTTGTGGCAAGCAATTGTCCGGAGTCACCGCTGAATAAGTCACCGGCTGGCAGCCCTTCGCTTTCCTATTCTCCGGATAAACTTAGGGTTGGCCGGCTCCGCCAGAGGAGGCGTAGACTTGGCCGGTTGCGTAGCTGGCGTCGCTCGCGGCTAGCTGTACATAGATCGAGGCTAGCTCGGCGGGCTGACCTGCTCTTCCGATGGGAGTACTTGATCCGAATGATTTGATTTTCTCCTCTGTTGCGCCGCCCGTTACCTGCAATGGTGTCCAGATTGGACCAGGCGCGACGCCGTTTACTCGAATGCCTTTCGGGCCGAGCTGTTTGGCGAGCGACTTGACGTAGTTCATTGTCGCGGCCTTGGTTTGTGCGTAATCGTAGAGATCCGGCGACGGGTCGTAGGCCTGTTCTGAGGTAGTTCCGATGATTACCGAACCAGGCTTAAGATAAGCGAGGGCAGCTTTGATGATCCAGAAGGGCGCGTAAATATTGGTCTTCATTGTCCAGTCGAACTGATCTGTCGTGATGTCGAGGATCGATGCGTGGGTTTGCTGTCGGCCCGCATTACTCACAAGAATATCAAGACCGCCGAGTCCCTTTGCAGCCTTTTCAACCATAAACCTGCAAAAGTTTTCGTCGCGAATGTCGCCAGGTATCGCCACGCCTTTTCGCCCAGCGTCTTCGATTAACGCAATCACCTCACGCGCATCCGGTTCTTCATCGGGATGGTAATTTATAGCAACATCCGCACCTTCTCTTGCATAAGCAATCGCTGCCGCCCGTCCCATTCCGGAATCGCCCCCCGTGATCAACGCCTTACGGCCGGCGAGCCGTCCAGAACCACGATATGTTTTCTCACCGTGATCGGGGCGTGGCTCCATTTTGGAGACCAGTCCCGGCCATGGCTGCGACTGCTCGGGATATGGAGGCGCAGGATACTTTGTTCTCGGGTTGTCCAACTGGACGGCATCAGAAGGTCTGTTGTCTTTTAACTCCACGACTTAACTCCTCTTCGAACATATTTGGCCATGATGGACTCCGCAGGGCATGCCGGCGTCCAGCAAGAATTTCACTGTTCCCCGAGGTGCAATAAATCCAAACAGGAGAAAACGAGAGTGGACTATTAGGCAAATAGGAAGTGAGCTGGAGTTAATTGTCGGATTGGTCGGGTTCGAAGGCGGTTTGGCCTATTTGTTTGCCGTCTTGATATTGTGTTTGTTCCATGTGGCCGTCGAGGGTTTCGGTCAGCACTTCTTTTGTCAGGGTCATCTTGTCGCCGACATCGATGTTGAAGCTCCATGTCAGGACGAGTATTTTGGCTGACCCGGGAGCGTTGGGTGCGGGCCGGGTGTAGACGAACGATTGGTGAGTTGGATCTGTAACTGGATCCAGGGGCGAGTGCAGTTCCGACTTGTCTGGTAGGAAATCCGGGACCAGGTCGGTGAGAGCCTGCGGGTAGACACCTTTTTTCAGTTGATAGCGCACGAGGGCGCCGCGGATATCGACCATTCGTTTGGAGCTGTCCGGAATCAAAGATGCGCTTTTGATCACCTTGCCGAACTCGTGGACGAATGTCTTACCACGCGGTGTGCCAAGACTTTTAACCACGACGAATGCCAGGACGACACTGATGGCCACAAAGATAGCGAGGCAGCCGAGTCCGCCGATCAGCCAGCAAGACGGCCCCTTTTTTGGCGGCGAAATTGGCGGAAGTTCACCGGAATTGATCATACAAGCCTCAGGGCGCCGCCGACCTGGTCGGCATGGTGTGGCGTGATATAAGTCTCCCGTTCCGATATTCCGCCTGAATCATCTTACCGCCGAGTGTCTCCGCCAGGAATTCCTGGAGACCGCCGCCCGGTGTAGCCATTCCAAGGTTCATTGTGTAGGAAATACAAAATGCTTCAGTCGAAGGCGGCGCTTTTGGCGACGGTTTGACATACTTATACGAAATATGGCTTGGGCCGGCGTTGTTATCCAGAGGGCTATGCAAAACCGATTGGTCCGCCAGGAACTTCGGGGAAAGCTCGTTCAATGTCTTCGGGTAATGACCGTTTTTGGCGCGATATCTTAGCAACGCAGCATGGATGTCCTGCATCTGCTGATCGGTTGTTTGCATATTTGTCACGGTCGTAGTCGCGGCTTGAATTGTCGCTGTTATCTTTTGCCCGGTTGCTGAATGCATCAAGTTGTAATAGAAAATGCCCCCGGCAATTCCAACGCCGATAATAACGACAAGGCAGCCGAGGCCGCCGATTAACCAGCAAGATGGTCCTTTTTTAGCTGTCGGAGAAGGCGGCGGAGGAGCAGGTGGGAACGGTTCGCCAGGACTAGTCAACGGTTACTTCCTTTTTCAGTCTGCTTGCTTCCGGTGCAGCGTAATTTTGCATGGATGGGCGGAAATCGGTGTCCGGAGTGACCTTCAGTATAAAAGCGGCTACAAGACGTGCGGCATTGCGTATGTCCGAGAGCGACACAACCTCGCAGGGGGTGTGCATGTAGCGGAGGGGGAGTTCTATGAGGCCGACTGCCATCCCGCCCTGATTAAGCTGCATTGCGTTGGCATCTGTCCCGGTGCCCACACCCTTTGCGTTTAATTGAAATGGAATATCTCGTTCCACCGCTGCTTCAATCAGCATCTTATAGACCTGGGGATTGATATTTGCACCGCGAGTAATGACCGGACCTTTACCGAGCTCGATATCGCCGGTCTTGCGTTTGTCGATTCCTGGATAGTCTGCTGCGTGGCCGACATCCAGCGCTAACCCAACCGTTGCACCTGTAAAGTAGGCCGAAGTACGTGCGCCGCGCAGACCGATCTCTTCCTGCACAGTCGAAACTCCGTAAACGGCCGCGGTCAATTTGTCACGTTCGAGCGAAACCAGTCGCAGGGCTTCAGCGAGAATGAAGGTACCACTCTTATTGTCGAAGGAATGCGCCACCGCGAGATCACCTTGAAGGTGTTCAAAGGGTGCAGCATAGGTGATCGGATCGCCGATACTGACCTTTTCGGCAACTGCATCTTTGCCGGTCGCGCCGATATCCACGAACAGATCGTCGAGCTTGGTCTTTCGTCCACGTTCTTCCTCGTCGGTAAGATGAACCGGCTTTTTGCCGATGACGCCGGACAGCGATCCGTGCCTTGCGGTGTGGACCAGAACACGCTGGCCGACGGTGATATTGGCATCGTGCCCGCCGATGTTGCTGAAATAGATATATCCGCGATCGTGGATATGGGTCACCAAAAACCCGATCTCATCGCAATGGCCGGCCAGCATGATCTTAGGACTTCCGGAAGTATTGACGATCGCGTAAGCGTTGCCGAGAAGATCAGTCTCGATGGAATCGGCAAACGGGGCCACACCTCGTCGAAAGACTTCTTGTGCAGGCTGTTCGTATCCCGAAGGGGACGGCGCTGCGATCAACTGCTTTAGAAGATCGATGTTCTCTAAGGGAGGCGTTACTTCGGCAGTGGTCTGGTTTGAGTCGGTCATAATATGGACTGCAATACGGTATCGAGGCCGACTTATATTATCAGGTCAGCGCCTTGATTTTATAGACCGCTTTGCCCGCCGGAATCGGCACTTCGACCGTATCTCCAACTTTCTTTCCCATCAAAGCAGAACCGACCGGCGAACTGTTCGAGATCTTGTTCTTAGCCGGATCAGCATCAAGCACTCCTACGACGGTGTATTCAATGTCTTCGTCAAACTCTTCATCGTAGAGCACAAATTCAGAGCCAAGATCAACCGTGTCGCTGCCTGTCTGATACTCGGTAACGTGCGCCACCTCAAGCATCTTCTTCAGGTTGTTGATTCTGCCCTGTATGAGCCCGGCCTGCCGTTTGGCATCCTGGTAGTCGAAGTTTTCCGAGAGGTCGCCCAACTCGCGGGCTTGCCGAATTCGCTCGGCGATCGCCGGCCGCTCATTACTGAGCAACGATTGGATCTCCGCCTCAATCTCTTTATACTTAGCCGGTGTTAAGACAACTTCGTGCTGCATATTGGTAATTATGTTACCAGAAAGGCATTTTGGTGTCAACAACCTGTAAAACTCGTGTGAATGAATTGAGTGGTTCAATTCCCGGTTGGCAAGTGATTGGTTCGCGGAATGAATTTACCGGCTGTCAGGACGGATACAGGGTCATCAGTTTGCATTCAAGTATCGTGCCGCGTGTAAAACAATATGTACTCGATCAGAAGCTGCGGCATGAACAGGATGCGCTTTGGGACGACCTTGAGAAGAATCATTAAGTTACTCTGTTGGCACGGAATTTGCACCAGAAAGGTTTGCGGACTATATTAGTTCGATTAAGGACGATAACGAATGAAGAACGCTTATATCAAGTTTTTGACGCCTGAGGATCGTGCCAATGGTTTCGAGCAGCTCTCTCAGCGTGCAACGGTAATCGGACTTGACGAAGGTATCTTTTGCGTCCCCCTTTCCAGCCTTACAATTCTCAACGATCTTAACATTTGTTATACGCTGGTGCCGTTCGGAGACGTCGATCGGGCCCGCCGGCGAACATGGCATTTCGCTCTTACAAAAATGCCTGCTCCCGCTTAGGACCAACCTCCAGTTTAGTTATGAAAAAGCGCCCTTCCCCGGGGCGCTTTTTTTTTGCGTAGGTCAGTGTGAGGATACACGAAAGGCGGTATGGGTGGGCGACGATAATGTTAGACCGCAAGCTCGAAAAATGTCCCGACTTCTACGGGAACGTACTGTGTGCGCAGATCTTCCGGAAGTATGTCGAAATGTTCGAAGCACAAAAAGCGGCGACCAATTACCGGGCGGGGAAGATTTGCACACTTGCTGCCGGAGAGCGGAAAATCAAGGCAGATCCGAGTGTCATACATGACATCGGAAGGTTTGTGAATGCCGGCTTCGCGGCACCGTTCGCAGCAGGGATAGTCGCTCATTGCGTTATACCGCCTGCTTTTTACGTTGATCGATTAGTTCGCCGAACATAAGAGGGCGACGGATGTAAGCAGCAACTTTACCGTCAAAGCCGGCAGGCAGTACTCCTCCTTCTGCTTCAACAACCACTTCGCGGCCATTGTCCAATTCAAGATAGGTACCTGCCGGCACACGGTGGCCAGCAAGCATTATATCGAAACCGTCACACGTTTCTGCAGTCCGA
>PLAD01000086.1 GCA_003134215.1 Armatimonadota bacterium | reverse complement strand
GATTGTTATCAACAACCCATTTCGAATTGAAGGAATAGGATTTTGCCATGCCAACAACACTGACACTAGACGAGATGAAGGCTTTCGTAGCACAGCATTTCGAAGATTTCGTGAATAACAACCGTCCTGAAGTCATACACGAGAACATGACCGATGACTTCTACGACCACGATGGACCCGGTGGAAAGCCGACGGACGCCGGCGGAGATGAACGAATGATGCGCGGGATGCAGCAGGCGATCCACGGCCTTCATGTCGAAATCGATCACATGGTTGCCGAGGGCGACCGAGTGATCTGCAAAAACCGATGGTCTGGAATTAACTCACAAACCGGCAAGCAAATCCAATTTCACGGATATGTAGAATGGCGGTTTGAGGGCGCAAAAATAGCGGAGCGGTGGGCGACGGTCACTAGCCCGACTGAAACAGAACCTTAGTCGCCCGCGCTCGACGAGTGACCATCCGGCCTTATCCGCCGCGTGACGGCAGATATGGTATCAGGGCGTGAGCCAGATTGACTATCGGCATGGATTGCAGCCAGATGCGGCCCGGGCCGGTGAGTTTCGCCAGGAAGATATCGTCGCCGCCGAACAGCATATTGCGTATGCCTTTGATGCGTGTCAGCTCAAAGCTGACCGTGTGGCTAAGCATTCCCACGTGGCCGGGATGTACATTGAAGACTTCGCCTGGCGCAAGGTCATAGTTGACCAGCTCACCACTGAGTTCGACAAAGGCGTGACCATTGCCGCTGATTTTTTGCATAATAAAACCATTGCCGCCGAAGACGCCGGCGCCAAGATTCTGTTGAAACGATGCGCCGACTTCTATGCCGGAAGTGCCACAGACAAATCCCGTTCGGTGAACGACGTAGTAATCGCCCGGTGAAACCGGAACATCGATGATGTGCCCCGGCATCTTCGCCGCAAAAGCTACGAGGCCAACTTGCCCTACCGCCGTGTACTCCGTGTAGAACAATGAACCGCCGCCTGCGAGTCGTCCAAGCAGACCGCCAAACCCGCCGGTCGAACCCATTTGCGTCGAGGTGTGCATATTAATCGAGCTGCTCATCCACGACAGTTCGCCGGAAACCGATGTAATCTTCTCCCCCGGTTGCTGAGTAATTTCAAGCACCGGCAGTGTCGTCCCTAGTATTTGATGTTCCATAGTTATCCTCTTTGAACCGACCGCGGAATATCCGCACGTATTGCAAGGTTCTGCAGCTTCTTCGGGGATTCCTGCAAGCGCGGCGGAGGTGCTGGAAGAACGGAGACGCGATGGCGGATCTATTTAATCAGAGTTGGACCGTGCTAATGTGTCTCGTTTCCGCCGCTGCTGCCAGGCACTTATATTATTAAATGACGGGGTCGGACGCCGGGGATACCGGGATGGCATAAGGTGTTACGTCACAAGTCGTTTTGTTTTGCCTTTTCAAGGTTATGAATTTTATTAACACGCTTTAACATATTTGACTGATTGACTATTGATCGATGAGTACAATTCAAAGAGCAGCAACATACTGTTCAGAAGGGCTAAATGACAGAAAAACGCAAAATATCTCACGAATATTCCGCCATGAAGCGGGGATATTCCGATAGCCCGGAGACCGGGGAAACGTGCCCTCGGTGCGATTCAACGCACTGTTCGTTAAAACTTACAGAATATGTCATCGGAACAAACGAAGTAAGGCACGCCGGGCGGACCGAGTTTGCGTCCCTATGCAAGGATTGCGGGTTCCTTTGGAGCGCCGTTCTTCAGTCGGAAATTACGGACACCGTGGATGACAATGCTGTTTCAGTGGTCCTCGACGTTACCTTCGGGTCTCGATTATTTAGCGAGCCTCTCTCTAGTAACGTTTGGATTGTCTCGTCTGAACATAACATACCTTACATCGAAGCTGCCTGGGACCGTAGTAAAGATGAGGACGGTCTATTCCATTTGCACGTGACATCCTTTAAGCCTGAAACTGCAGTCACGAACGAAATATATCTCAGCAACATACTCGATACGATAGTGCTTCATCATCCTGAATGGTCGGAAATGGCCGTTTATGGCGCGACGTTAACACCTGACGTCAAATCGTCATTTATCGCGATCGGCACTAAGGCATTTTCTGCAACCAAGGAAGGATTTCTCGCCACTCGCAAGCGAAGCGCTATTGTGAGCTAAGTATCGACCGGAGTTTATATTGCTGGCTTCGATCAATTGATCTAATCACGAACGCAAGATTTTAGTTACCTTTACCGTGCTGGCATGTGTGCTGGTTTCTTCAGTCCGGTCTAATTTATTGGACAAGGCAAGGCTAATCACCGCAACTTAAAATATGTTAGAGATTGACGCGCAGTTTACGGCTTAGCGCAGTCGGACGTGCCGTCGGTTCTCCAAATTTTGAGGAACAGTGCAACTAATTAAAATCCATACATTGAATACGCAGGTTCGTATGGAGCATCAGTTTTTTTCTAATCAAGCGATGGCACGATCAGTACAGTGTATTTTTTATCACTAGAAGGGGGTTACTCCGTTGGTTGTATATTGACCATGGAGGTCAATTAATGACGCATCCGGATACCAATTATGACTGTCCGCCCGTGTACCCGGTGTTTCGACATAATACGATCGGGAAGGTCTTCCAAAAGCATCCACGGCTCACTAAATTGCGATAGCTATGGGAGTCGGTGGGAGCGGTCCTGATCTCGTCGGGCGGGGCACCCATTTCGCTTTTAGAAATAGTTGCCCGCGCCATTTGAGAGTGGCGCGGGCTGGCTTTTGTTATCGGTCTCGGCCGCTGCCGCTGTCGGTCAGGTTGGCCTGGGCCGCTGCGAGGCGTGCGATAGGTACGCGGAACGGGGAGCAGCTAACGTAGTTCAAGCCGATTTTGTGGCAGAACGCGATCGATGCCGGCTCGCCGCCGTGTTCGCCGCAGATGCCGAGCTTGAGCTTGGGCTTGACCCCTCGGCCCTTGGCAACAGCAATCTCCATGAGCTGACCGACGCCGCTCTGATCGATCGATTCGAACGGATCGCCGGGCAGGATCTTCTGTTCTACATACGGCTTCAGGAACCGATCGGAGTCGTCACGGGAGAAACCGAAGGTCATCTGTGTGAGGTCGTTAGTACCGAACGAGAAGAAGTCGGACTCCTTCGCGATTTCATCGGCAGTAAGCGCGGCGCGAGGAATTTCGATCATCGTACCGAACGAGTAATCGATCGTGGTGCCGTCGGCCTTCTCCACTTCGGCAGCGACGCGCTCCAAATTTGCACGTACCGACTTGAGCTCATTGACATGGCCAACCAGCGGAATCATGATTTCCGGATGGGGATCGTGGCCCTGCAATTTGGCGTTGATCGCGCCCTGCAAGATTGCCTTTGTCTGCATTTCGACGATCTGCGGGAAGACAATTGACAAACGCACACCGCGCAAGCCCATCATCGGGTTGATCTCATGCATCGACTGAACTTTGGCCAGCAGGTCGACCTTCTCATTGTCGACTTTGCCCAGCGCCTTGTTCGCAGCGACTTCCTCTATGAGTGTTTCGAGGTTCGGCAGGAACTCATGCAGCGGCGGGTCGATCAAACGAATCGTGGCCGGTCGTCCCTGCAAGGCCTTGAAGATGAGCGCGAAGTCGTCACGCTGAAAGAGCAGGAGCTTGTCGAGCTGAACTTTGCGTTCTTCGTCGGATTCTGCAAGGATCATCGCCTGGACAATTGGGCGGCGCTCGTCGCCGAAGAACATATGCTCAGTACGGCATAATCCAACACCCTCGGCGCCAAACTTGATCGCAAGCTCGACATCTTCGGGCGTATCGGCGTTCGCACGAATGCCCAGTTTTCGGGTCTCGTCAGCCCACTGCAAGAGTGTGCCGAACTCGCCGGTCAATTCCGGGTCGACGACTTCGACAGTACCTTCGATGACTTCGCCGAGGGCGCCGTCAAGCGAAATGTAATCGCCTTCCTTGATGATCTTCCCACCCGCATTGAACTGCTTTTTGTTGCCGTCAACTGAGATTTCAGAGCATCCTGCGACAGTTGGAATACCAAAACCACGCGCAACGAGCGCCGCGTGCGAAGTCATTCCGCCACGCTCGGTTAGGACGCCTTCCGAAGCAAGCATTCCCTTGAGGTCATCCGGGCTGGTGTCTGCGCGGACAAGAATTACCTTCTGTCCTTTACCGCCCTTACCGAGTTCCGCGGCTGTGGCGGCATCGAATACGGCGATACCCGCCGCGGCGCCTGGACCTGCGGGAAGACCGCGAGCAATTACTGTGTACTTGCTTCCTGGTTTGATAATCGGGTGCAGACACTGATTGAGGAGTTCCGGGTTGACACGGGCAAGCGCCGCATCCTTCGTGATCAGGCCTTCTCCCACCATGTCGACTGCTGTTTTGACCGCAGCAGGTCCCGTGCGCTTGCCTGATCGGCACTGTAGAATGAACAGTTTATTGTGCTCAATGGTGAACTCAATGTCCTGCATGTCCTTGTAGTGGGACTCAAGTTTGTTGCAGATATCGTTGAACTGGCTGTAAATTGCCGGGTTCTGATTGGCCAGTTCTTGGATCGGCATCGGCGTTCGAACACCAGCGACAACATCTTCACCCTGAGCGTTCATCAAATACTCGCCGAAAACTAGGCGCTCGCCAGTGCTTGGGTTGCGGGTGAACGCAACTCCGGTACCGCAGTCTTCGCCCTGATTTCCAAAGACCATCGACTGAATATTGACTGCAGTGCCGATATCGTCGCTGATTTTCTCACGCCGTCGATAAATAAACGCACGCTCATTGTTCCAGGACTTGAACACAGCTTCGATTGCCATCTTCAGCTGTTCGTAGACATCCTGCGGGAACTCACGTCCCGACTGAACAAGGATGTACTTTTTGTAGCGAGTGACCAGCTCTTTAAGGCCGTCCGCATCGATATCAAGGTCTTCCTTGGCGCCGAGTTCGGTCTTCAGTTCGTAAAAGATATGCTCGAAATCGTGTTTAGAGAGCTTGTTCGTCGCATTGGAAAGGGCAACATCACTGAGCATCATCAAAAATCGTCGGTAGGAGTCGTAGACGAAACGGGGATTGTCTGTCTGCTTGATCAGGCCTTGTACGGTTTCGTCATTCAGGCCGAGGTTCAAAACAGTGTCCATCATTCCAGGCATCGAGAACTTTGCGCCGGACCTGACCGACAGAAGCAAGGGATTGGAAGCATCGCCGAGCTTTTTTCCGAGGCTCGCCTCGACTTTGGCAAGAGCAACCTTCACCTCATCCAAAAGGCCATTTGGAAGCTGACCACCTAGTTTAGTGTACTCGTTACAGGTAGCAGTCGTAACTGTAAAGCCCGGAGGGACCGGTAGACCTATATTGGTCATTTCGCACAGGTTTGCGCCTTTTCCGCCCAGCTCGTCACGCATTTTCGCGCTGCCTTCTTCGAACAGCCACACGCGCTTGGTCTCTGACATTAGATCACTGTCTCCTTATCCATCGTACGAAATTAGCAAAAAACTAAAAAACCGCGGCATTGCGGCCGCGGAAAACGCCGATACATTATACTCGTTCAATGGCTGTCAATTCAACTTTGTTCGTGATGCACTTACACGCTTCCGAAGTTAAAAAAGCCTTCCTCAGTAGACGTGCATAAACGCGACTGACATATTCTTCATTGACATAGTGAATCTTGCTCGGTAAACTACGCGCATGGAAAAACAACTCGCTGTTGTGATCCCCGCCGGAGGAGGCGGGACTCGTCTATGGCCGCGCAGTCGGCAGCACACCCCGAAGCAGTTTCTCGATATCGTCACCCCTGGAAGGACAATGCTTCAAGAAACAGCCGACCGGGTTGTACCCGACCTGGTCGAACCCGAGAACCTTTTTGTAATTACCAACGCTCGTCATGCAGACCTGGTGCGCAAGCAGCTTGACGGTGTTCCTGCAGAAAACGTCATCGGCGAGCCGGTGGGCCGCGACTCGGCGGCGGCGATTGGATTGATGGCTGCACTGCTCGAAAAGAAGCTGGGCGAGAAAACCATCATGGTCGTACTCCCAGCCGACCACGTGATTCTCGATCCGTTCGCCTTCCGAGCAGCGATAACCGCAGCAGCTGAGGCGGCGTCCAACGGATACCTCGTTACTTTGGGAATTCCGCCGACAAGTCCGGACACCGGATTCGGCTATATCCAGCGCGGCGAACAGATCAGCACGAACGATCCGCCGACTTACGATGTGCGCGAGTTCAAAGAAAAGCCTTCGAAGGCGGTCGCTAAACAGTACCTGGCCACCGGGACGTATTTCTGGAACGCGGGCATGTTCATTGCTACTGTGAAGGTTTTTCGCAGTCTGTTCAACGAACATCTTCCAGAAATGGAAGAACAGTTCGCAGAGCTTGTCGCGTCGGTGGGAACGCCGACGCAGAAAGACACGTTTGAAGCCGTTTTCCCTCAGATCAAAAAGATCTCGGTAGACTACGGAATTGTTGAGAAGGCAACAAAAGTTGCGGTTATTCCCGCGCAGATCGGTTGGAACGATGTAGGATCGTGGACCCGGCTTGCCGAGGTGTTAGCGGACAAAGCGGATGAACACGGCGTCGTCGCCAATGCACACCATATCGGTGTCGACACCACCGATTCGCTGATCTATTCTGAAAAACTTGTAACAACAATAGGCGTCAGTGGTCTGATTGTAATAGACACGCCGGACGGTCTGCTGATTGCCAGCAAATCCCGCTCGGAAGATGTCAAACAAATCGTCGAGACCTTAAAGGCGGAAGGAAAAGAGAAATTTCTGTGAACGTAGGCTTAGCCGATCTTCCCCTGCAGCATCGGCTGCTTAAGCCCGAAATTGATGCTGCAATCGATCAAGTATTTTCCACTGCGGGTTTTATACTTGGTGAAAATGTCACTGCGTTAGAGACTGAAATCGCGGAATCCTGCGGCGCTAAATACGGCGTCGGCGTAAACTCGGGAACGGACGCACTTTTGTTATCGCTCGCAGCCGCCGGTGTCGGAACTGGCGACGAAGTCATCACGACTCCATTTACGTTTGTCGCGACTGCAGAAACGATACGGCTTCTCGGAGCGGTTCCTGTCTTTGTCGACATCGATCTCGCTACCTTTAATCTGGATGCAGCAAGTGTAGAAGCAAAGGTTACCGACAAAACAAAGGCCATTCTTCCGGTTCACCTGTTCGGCCAGATGGCCGATCTTTCGGCTCTGCGCGAAATAGCTAAACGCCACAAGTTGAAGCTCATCGGCGACGGCGCCCAGGCGATAGGCTGTTTGCAGCACAATGCTCCGGTCGCAGCGATCGGCGATGCTACGACGCTTTCATTCTATCCGACCAAGAATCTTGGTGCGTGCGGCGATGCGGGCATGATTTTAACGAATGATGACCAGATCTTCGAGGAGCTGAAGCTTCTCAGGTTCCACGGTTCAGGCGGCGGCTATTTCTACAAGAAAGTCGGCTACTGCTCACGTCTCGATGCGCTACAGGCGGCAATCTTGCGTGTCAAGGCCCGTTACCTCAAGGAATGGAACGATTCAAGACGGCGAAACGCGGCCTACTATAACGAGGTCCTGTCAGAACTCAGCGGAAAAATTCACCTTCCTCTAACGCTCCTAGGTAATTACCATGTCTACCACCAGTATACGATTCGCGTTGAAGGCGGGCCGGAAGTCCGCGATAACCTACAGCGACATCTGGCTACACAAGGGATTGGCAGCGCGGTATTTTATCCACTGAGCCTGCATCTTCAAGAAGCCTATTCCGACCTTGGCTACAGAGCCGGCGATATGCCGAACAGCGAATTGGTGACTGGTCAGGTTCTTTCTCTCCCGGTCCATCCGCATTTGACGCTGGAGCAGGCGAAGCTAGTTGCCGACGCGGTTCGTTCGTTCTTCGCCTAACGGCGCTGTCCACTGACAAATACACAAATACGACAGCACTTCGGTCTAAGTTTGTGAAAAAAATAACAATTAGTTAAGAAACTGAGTTATTCATGGCATAGATTTTGCGTACTATTGTCGAGGCTGTGCGGCGACGCCGCTCATGCGAACTAAGATACCACGTTAAAATGAGGAGCAGGTTTCTTCTATGAAGGCAATGATATTGGCCGCCGGAGTAGGATCGCGTCTCGATCCATTAACCCGAACAGTNNGGTTCCGATTATAAATCGTCCCGTCATCGTCCACATCATCGAACTTCTAAAAAAGCACGGTTTCACCGACATCATGGTGAACCTGCATTACCTTGGAGACACGATAGAGCGCGTCCTAGGCGACGGCAAGGAATTTGGGGTTCGTCTGTCGTTTGCGAAAGAAGATGTACTTTGGGGCGACGCCGGCAGCGTCAAGCGCGCTGAGAAATTTTTCTCCGACAATACAGGCGAACCGTTTTTAGTCGTCGGCGGCGACGACATTAGCGACAAGGATCTGACCAAGCTCGTAAAGTCGCACAAGGAAAAGAAAGCGCTGGCAACGATCGCGCTTTCGCTTGTTGACGATCCGTCGGAATATGGCATCGTTTTAATGAACGAAAAGGGGCGGATCACTCGGTTCCTGGAAAAGCCCAAGGGAGAAGTGATTTTCTCGAACACCGCGAACACGGGTGTTTATGTCTTTGACCAGAGCATCTTCGACTATATTCCTAAGGGCGTCTTCTACGGCTTTGGACATAACCTATTCCCCACTCTCCTGGAGCAAAAGAAGCCACTTTATGGACATCTAACTTCTTCTTACTGGAAGGATGTCGGCAACCTTCGTGTCTATCGGCAGACACAATACGATGCGCTTGCCGACAAGGTGTCACTTAACTTCAACCTGAAGCAGAGCAACAAATATGTCTGGCTCGGCGAGAATGTAGAAATTCATCCGACCGCAGTTATCGGCTACCCTGTCGCCATTGGCAACAATGTTAAAATTGAGGAAGGCGTTCAGGTACTCGAGAACACCATTATCGGCGATAACTGTATCGTCGAAATGGGAGCGACTTTGAAGGAGACCATCCTCTGGGAAGGCGCCGTCGTCATGCGCGGCACACACCTCGAGAGATGTGTCGTCGGCAACGGCTGCCATGTCAAATCCAACGCTGCCGTGTTCGATGGTGTCATTGTCGATCCAGTGCGCCGCAACAGCAAGTAACGGACAGCTAGGTTGGGGGCAGCACAAGTCTCTGTCCGTTATTTTGCTATTTTGCTGGGGGCGGCCGGGCTGTGTTCGGTGAGATAAGAGTACAGTGTCATGCTGACTACACGCCGATGTGACCAAGCCCTAGTCCGATCAGGTAGGTGACAACGCCGACTACTGCACCGACAGCGGTCATTTCAAGGCCGCTGCTCCACCATGTTCGCACTGTAATGAGGGTTTTTGCCGCGCCTACGGCGAAATGCGCTGCGAGTGAGACAATTGCAGCAACGATTACAGCGGTAAATCCATGGAGAAAGAAGAATGGAATGATCGGAACGAAAGCTCCGACAGCAGTAGACAGCA
>PLAD01000312.1 GCA_003134215.1 Armatimonadota bacterium | reverse complement strand
AGAAAGTCGACATATTCACTCGACGAATCGACCAACGTGGATGGGTTTACACCGGAGTTCGTCAAGTCGCCGCAAAGCACCACCGTCGTTATTGTTTTATACCGCTCGACCTCATCGTATATGGAATCCCAGAGATCCGCGGAACCGTGAATATCACTTGCTACTAGCCAACTGCGGTTAATCATCTGTTCAGGCCGTCCTCAATAGTTATTCCGGTCGGTATCGCTGAAACGAGCGGTAGCAACAACAGACCTGACTAGCTATTTTACAATATTTAATCGCAATATAAGGCGGTGGGGCTCTGAGCTTAACCGTTTCAAGGAGCTTCTATCTAAGCCTGACCGCCGGGTAGAATGAACGCCATGCAGAAGTACAAAGCGCCGCCCGGCACACACGATATCTTTCCGGGAGCTGCGAAATGGGAAGAAAATAGTGCAAAGTGGGGCGAAATCGAATCGGAATTTCGCAGACTGTGTCGTTTGTATGGTTACGGCGAGGTGCGTACTCCGGTCTTTGAGCAGACAGACCTGTTCGTCCGTGCAGTTGGCACCGGGACAGACATCGTGGCAAAGGAAATGTACACGTTCATCGATCGGGGCGATCGGTCAATGACGTTGCGGCCCGAGGGCACGGCGCCCGCTATCCGGTCCTATATCGAGAATGGACTCTATGGCGACGGCGGAGTGACCAAGCTCTTTTATATTGGGCCGATTTTTCGTTACGAACGCAACCAAAAAGGCCGATACCGCCAGCATTACCAATGCGGATTAGAGGCGCTCGGATCGAGCGAGCCTGATTTAGATGCTGAGGTCATACAGTTCGCACTCTCCTTTTACAAAGCGATCGGTATCGAGCGCTTGAATTTGAAGCTGAACACAGTAGGCTGTCCGGTGTGCCGCCCGCTTTACCGCAAGGCTCTGCTTGAGTATGCAGAACCGCTGCTTACCGATATGAGCCCTGATAACCAACGCCGTTACATCGAAAATCCCTTGAGGATGCTCGATAGTAAAGATCCGCATGATCAGGAATTACTAAAGGATGCGCCGAATTTAATCGACTTTGTCTGCGAAGAGTGTTCCTCCCATTTCCAGCGCCTTCAAAGCTTGCTAATTGAACTAGGAGTTCCATGGGAGCTCGATACACGCCTTGTTCGCGGGTTCGACTATTACACGAAAACGGCGTTCGAAGTACAGTCTCCCGACCTGGGCGCTCAGTCGACGCTTTGCGGCGGCGGCCGTTACGATGGCCTGGTGCAAGAACTTGGCGGTCCGACGACGCCCGGGATTGGTTTCGGTCTCGGTATCGAACGTGCGTTGATTGCCCTGCAGACGCTAAGCCAGGAAAGCACACCGCGAACCAGTGTCGAAGCATTCGTTGTCACACTCGGTGAGCGGGCGCGGGCTTCCCGGGCGGTCCTGCTGTCTGACCTCAGAAAATCGGGGATTTCGGTCGATACCGACTATAGCGGTAAAAGCATAAAGGCGCAGATGCGAGCGGCCGACAGAGCTGGATCGCGTTACGCCGTGATTATCGGCGATAATGAGATAGACTCTGGTTCAGCACAGTTGAAGAACCTCGAAACGGGTGAACAAGTCGAAGTTGAATTTGGTTCGTTGGCAGAAAAATTAATTAATTAGACCATTGGCAGCCGCCGTTGCCGGCGCATTGGAAAGCATGAAGGAGTAAAGTATTTTGAGTTTCGCCCAGCGTACCGTGTCGTGCGGAGAGGTATCGGAAGTTGATGTTAACAATGAAGTTGTTGTAAATGGCTGGGTCAATCGAATTAGAGACCATGGAGGTTTCATCTTCATAGATCTTCGAGATCGTACTGGCATCGTTCAGGTTGTCGCGGACGCCCGTGAGTCTCAAATGGCGCGCGCCACCGCGTCTGACCTTAAGAGTGAGGCATGCGTTTCAATTCGTGGTCTGGTGCGGCTGCGCCCGGAAGGCACCGAGAACGAAAAGCTCGAAAGCGGCAAAGTCGAGATTGTCGCGCGAAACATAGAACTGCTGAATAACAGCAAACCGCTGCCGTTTCCGGTTGCTGAAGATTCCAACGTTGACGAGATGCTTCGCCTCAAGTACAGATATCTCGACATTCGCCGCCCTGCGATGTACGAAAAGCTGCGCTTGCGCCACGAAGTCATACGCTTGATGCGTCAGTATATGTACAAGCACGGCTTTTTAGAAGTCGAGACACCGATAATCACGCGTGCGACTCCTGAGGGAGCGCGCGACTATCTGGTGCCTTACCGCCTTACACCCGGGTTATTCTATGCTCTGCCGCAGGCGCCGCAGCAGTTCAAACAGCTGCTGATGGTTGCCGGCGTGGAACGTTACTTCCAAATTGCCAAGTGCTTCCGCGACGAAGCGCAGCGATCTGACCGCCAGCCGGAGTTCACACAACTCGACATTGAAATGTCGTTCGTTACACAAGATGACGTCCTAAATCTTGTGGAGAACCTGTTTATTGAGGTATGTGCGGAAGTAACTAAGAAGACATTGACGTTCAAACCGTTTGTTCGACTTACCTATGACGAGGCAATTGAGCGCTACGGTTCCGACAAGCCCGATCTCCGTTATGGTCTGGAGCTCAAAAATTGCGCCAAAATTTTTGCTGACACGCAATTCAGCGTTTTCCACTCCGCATTAGGAGCCGGCGGCGACATCAAGGCAATTCTTTTCCCAGGCGGCGGTGCACTGAGCAGAAAGGAAATCGACGACCTGACCGCGCTGGCCAAAGAGTTCGGCGCCAAAGGGCTTGCCTACCTTGTGATCACGGACGACGGTGTCAAGTCACCCATTGCAAAATTCATGGCGCAGGAGGAGCTTGACGGAGTAATCGCAATCACAGGGGCCAAACCCGGCGACCTAGTCGCCTTTGTCGCCGACAAGAAAGAAACCGTGGCGAGAGTACTCGACCGGATACGGCGAGAGATAGCAGACAGGCTCAAGCTCGCATCTGACGATGAGCTGGCGTTCTGCTGGATTACAGACTTTCCAGTTTTCGAATGGGATGAAGAGGCCGCCGGTTGGACGTACGCACACAACCCCTTTTCCATGCCTCACGAAGAACACATCGATCTGCTTGAGAGTAATCCCGCGGTATGCCGAGCATATTGTTACGACATGGTTTGCAATGGTCAGGAAGCAGCTTCCGGATCGATACGAATCCATAAGGCTGACATTCAACGCCGAGTTCTTAAGATGATCGGCAAGTCCGATGAGGATATACAAAGCCAGTTCGGGCACATGCTGGAAGCATTCGAATACGGCGCACCCCCCCACGGTGGAATAGCGCCCGGAATCGATAGGTTCATCGCCCGTCTCTTCGACACAGATAATATCCGTGAGGTCATAGCCTTTCCGAAGGCGGGAAACGGTTTCGATCCACTGATGGAGGCTCCATCGACAGTCGACCAGAAACAACTGCGGGATCTGCACCTGGAAGTCAGGTATCCACCAAAAAGCGAAAAGTAGATCGGTTGGGCGGCTCGGCAGACTTGCAGAGTCGCTTTTATTTCAACTGATAGTGCTTAGGCAAAAACGCGAGACTACTCGACTGCGCCGATCAGTTCGTTGACATCTGACACAACGTAGTCGGCGAGCCACTTTTCGATACCGTCAACGATCTGTATAGACGCAAGCGGATTGACGAAGGTCGCGGTTCCAACAGCGACGGCTGTTGCACCAGCCAGCATAAATTCAATCGCATCGATAGCGTTCATAATCCCACCCATTCCGATGATTGGCAGAGTTGGAAGAGCTTGATGCACCTGCCAAACCATTCGCAGGGCGATTGGTTTGACCGCAGGACCACTTAATCCCCCAGTTCGATTAGCCAGCTTAAACCGCCTCTTTTTCGCATCGATCGCAGTGCCAAGCAGCGTGTTGATGAGCGATACTGCGTTGGTTCCGGCATCAGCTGCGGCAGCGGCAATTGGGACCACATTAGCAACGTTCGGCGAAAGCTTTGTGATTACAGTCAACGGGGTAACCTTCCTCACCTCGCTAATCAGCTCAAATGTCAGTTTGGGATCGACGGCGAAGTCGCACCCGTGTTTGACATTAGGGCAGGAAATATTAATCTCAAGCGCATCGGCGGCTCCAGCCTGTGTCAATCGGTCGGCAAGAAACACGTAGTCTTCTACGCTGTAGCCGACAAGATTAACCACAATTGGTACATCGAACTGGCGTAAAAATGGGGCTTTCTCGGTGATGAAGTTCTCAACTCCGGCGTTTTGAAGTCCAATCGCGTTCAAAATGCCGCCCGGCGTCTCGACAATCCTCGGAGTATCGTTGCCTAGCCTTGGCTCCCGGCTTGTGCTTTTGACGACTACAGCTCCAAGGCGGGACAGATCGCGCACAAGTGCCATCACGCTGCCAAATCCAAATGTTCCGGATCCAGTCATCACCGGATTGCGCAGAATCAGGCTGCCTATTTTTACGGTTGTCTTTGGACGGTTCATTTCCAAATGACCTCCGACGCCTGAAAAACCGGGCCCTCAGTGCACGACCTA
>PLAD01000310.1 GCA_003134215.1 Armatimonadota bacterium | reverse complement strand
ACCATTTGCGTAGTAGACATCCGACGAAGACACTCCGGACTTGGCGAAAGTCTCGTCGGCAGTATCGAACGATGTGCCTGATCGTCCGTAGTTGTTCTGGTCCCAACCGAGGAGTTCAACGGCAATACTATTCTTAATCTGAGATCCGCCGGAGTTATGGTTAGGATCGATACCGTATCCCAACGCCGTATTACTGCCGCCTTGAGCGTTTAAGCTGTCATTTTGCAGGACAAATGCGAGACCCTGGCCGCGCTTGTTGGTGTAGGTGAACTTGACTGTCCAGTCCGACGCAATATCGACCGGAGTGTTATAAAAGATGCTCGCGGATGTCCAACTGTAAGCGCCGTCTGTTATTATTGCCGTTCCGTTCGAAATGGAAGGAGTGACGGGATTGAATGTCGACTGCGTATTGATTGTCCATCCGGCGCCGTTTGTTAAACCGTTCACACTTGTAATGAACCCCGAAGGCAGGGCGTTGAACATTTGCTGTCGACCTTGCACTATAGTTTGTTGATTTGATGTAACGGAGTCTATACCGGTGGAGAAAAACAAATTTCCAAGCGGATCGACAAACCACCACTTGCCGTTCAAATTAATCGTGTAGAAGTAACCGGTCGCGTTTTCAACAGGGCCGGCAGTCCAGCCGCCGTACACGTCCCAGTTCGCCGGAGTTGTTGGATGGGCGGCGAGGTCAGCGTTCTCCGCTGTCTTTGCAGTGGTGAAATCCGAAAGCGCCGCAACCTTCGTCGGCCATGACATCCGCGTGAACTGGCCGTATCCATCAACAAAGCTTTCGAATTCACTGGAAGGCGATGTGCCGGTAACTGCACGCAGATTATCAAAAACAAGCGTGTTCGTACTGGTCGAACCGGCGACGGAAAATGAGACGGAGTAGATTGTTGTATCGTTGAAATTAGTCGGAGCATTCCAGGCAGTGGCGTTTAACAGGCCGGGAAAACAGAGCGGCGACGTTTTCATGCCGTCGGTGTTCCATTGCTGAACATATGCTTGTGACAGCGGAACAACAACGCTTGCCGACTGATTGGCTGGTATGGTGAACGTTTCCTGACTTACGTGAGTCGAGGAAAGTGAAGACGTATCCCCTACGTCAACGTTGAGTGTGACTGCGGATGTACTCGGGTTATGAATATCAACTGCGACGCCGCCGTATGCCGCGAGATTTTGCGGCTCAGCTAAGGCAACGGCAACCGCCGAAAGCGCAGACGGAGAAAAGACAACGTTGAGGGCATATTTCCCGTTTGTGACGTCTGCGGTCGTTTGACTGAACTTTGCGTTTAAAGAAGCGACCGCCGCAACGTCGGATGCAGATTCAAAAGAGTTCAATAGCAAAGTTTGAGCATCTGTCGCCCGCACGAACCCAAGAAGTGCAACAAATGCGCACGTCAAAAGCAACAGGTGATTTATGATAGTACTCTTTAACATTTACTTGCTATTACATATCTGACACGATGCCGACAGGGTATTGAACATGATGTCAAGTTTGCTGCAGTATTTCGGCGATCGTGTAGGAAATGTGCGGCCAGTTGTATTTGTTTCTAATCTGCCGACGTGCCGCATCAGATTTTCGCCTCAATTCGGCATCATCTGACAACAGGTTCAGCATAGCCGACGCAAACGCGTCGGCCGAAAGCGGCACGGTGAGACCGCACGTATCGTAACCGATCATTTCCGGCATACCGTCTCTATCGGAAACGATTGCCGGAACTCCAAAATTCATTCCTTCCAAGACAAAAGCAGGAAACGGATCGCATCTGGAAGGAGACAAAACAAGGTCCGCTTCGGCGAAGAGGCTGTCCATTTCTGCCCTTGTAACAGTCCCGAGGTACACAACACCAGGTTCTGGATCTCGCGTCGCACATCCTATTACCATAAGCCGCGCATGAGGAATGCGGGCTCGTACTATTCTAAATGCGTCCAGTGCGACGTCCCCGCCTTTGCGGGTCCAGTCGGAGGCGTTGACAAGAAGCTTTTTAGTTCCAAACTGCTTTTCTCCGTCAAACAATGAACAGATGTTGCCTGCCGATCCGACGGCATAGACCTTTTCGGGGGAAATTCCGTAGTCTTCGACGATCGATTGTCGCACGACCTTGGAAAACGTAAAGATGTTCGTTGCATTTTCGTAAGCAATTCTTTGGCAGTCGAGCCATTCGCTCCTTACCCGCTCGTCCGGCGGCAGCCAGAGCGGCCAATTTCGACATTGCGCACCCGTGTAATCGGTGATCAATGAATAGGGAATGAGCGGCGAACTTCCGGGAGTGAAGGGAGCATACATGGCGTGCAGATGGAGAATATGGTCCGGTATCTGCGGCTGGGCCCTGACGATACTTTCGGCCTCAATGGAGAGGTTCGTAAAAGCATCGGGAGTTTTTAGCAGGAGAGTAAGCCATCGTCCGCCATCACCGCGTCGTCTATACAGCAGTTGAATTACCGCTGAACGCATCCGGCCGCGTAGAGTTGTACGGAAGTGAGTCCCGGTCGGAATCAAGTCTACAATCGGCAAGTTATCGCGCAATCCGTCAACTAGTCCAACATGGCGGTTGATAAAGAATTCATCTCCTGTAACGCCGAGACGGCTAATTTTCACATTTGAACGGATTCGCATGCCATCTCCTGAACCATCTTTACTTCAGACCTCTTCTTCAAGCCGTGAATTGTATTGACCAATATAACACATCCGATGGCTAGTTCGATGGCGGCCGTGATTCCAGCTGAGATCGCCGCCCCCATAAGCCCCATTCTTGGAACGAACCACAAGTTCGTAACCACGGACACTACCAGCGATGCCCCGAACCAATACACCTGAATGTCGTATTGTCTCGCCGCAGTTACGCTAAAGCCGATCATAGAAGTGACATATCGGACACCGCCGGCAAGCAAGATCATCACAATCAAAACCGTTGACTGAGCATACTGAGAGGTATAGAGAATGGTCATAACTTTATGACCTACCAGTGCGGCGGCTGCCGGCGCGGTAATTGCAAGGAGAAGTCCAAGCCCGACCAATTTGACAACCATGTTTCGATAGGCAGTGTAATTGTTCGTAGAAAAGGCTCCGGCAAGAAATGGGTTCGCCGCGACACCAGCGGCCATCACCCCAACCCGGCCGACATTCACCAGGTACGCCGCTGCGCAGTAGAGTCCGAGCTGATTGTCACCGAGATATTTGGCAATAATATATTGCGGGACACATCCTGTGACAGAGCCGAAAAGGCCAACCAGGCCCAGCGGAATGGCAGCTAATGCAACCGGAGTTAATACTGACAACGACCGGAAGTCGAATGTCGTTAAGGAAAACGTGGAAGTAGGTAGTGTGTAACCGCCGCTCCTGTTTTTCAGCACCTTGTATCCATATGGCGCATCGTAAAAGAGCACAATGACCATGGAGGCAAGAGACGAACCCATAGCTGCCCATATCACGTTCCTGGTAAGGAACATGGCGAGACTGAGCGAACTAAGGTTCAGAATGCCTTTGAGAAGCATCGACCGGCCGACGTAATCCGCGCGCTTATTTGACTGAAAAATGGCATAAATGATGTCGCTGAGGCTATCGAACCACATTCCCAAAGCGACGACGCAAATTACCTCTGCCGTAATTCGGCCGTAAATGCAGAAGCCGATGAGGCTGACCAGAATGAGCGCGCTGGTCGATGTAATTAGACGAAGACTGAAATAATCTCGAAATCGAAATCGATTTGTAGAATCAGTCACGAGCAGACTGTGCAGGCCGAGATAGGAGCAAATAAAAACAGGTCCTGATATGGCGTTTGCAAGTCCGTATTCGCCAAGCTTAACCGGGGAGCCTAACTTGGCGAGAACTGTCGCCATGAGCCAGTTGCATAACGACCATATTCCCGTCCCGGCAAATCCCCAAAGGACGCTGCTTCTCAGGTTTAGTTGTTTCACGTTCGGCAAAGTTAAATTACGATCTCTGATTTCCTAAGAAGCGCTATGATCCAGCTAACAGAACATTTCGATATGCCAGGGCCGATCGATCGAATTCATAGGGCGTCCATGCTTCCCTGGTCGGTATATTCTTTAAAGTAATTGCGGAGGCAAGCTTTTCTGAAAATGTTTCGTCGTCGCCGACAGGCGCCAACAATCCCCATTTTTCTCCATCTAAAATTTCACTCGGGCCGCTTGGACAATCGGTCGAAACGACGGCGGAACCGCAAGCCAGCGCTTCGATGAGCACAGTCGGTAGGCCTTCAAATCGCGATGATAGCGCGAAGACAGCGGATTTAGCCATGTACTTATAGGGATTTTCGACAAATCCCGGCAGCAGTAGATCGCCGTCGTTTCCAATTTTGAGACCGTTCTCTTTCGCAAGTCTTTCGAGCGATTCTCGTTCTTCCCCGTCTCCCAATATCAGTAATCTTGCTTGGTGCTTCCGTCGGAGTTTGGAGAACGCGCGGATCAACATCGCCTGATCCTTTTGATAAGTAAGTCGTCCCACATTTAGTACAACAGGGGGCTGCCCTTCTGAAAACCATGGATGGTCGAGAGATTCGTGAGAACGCTGAATGAGTGCATCCGACACGACCGGATTGTATATGACATCAATGTCCGCGCGCTTAATACGCGTCAGCTCCGCAAGATCGTCCGCCACGCCGTTCGAGACTGCAACTATCGCGTCCGCAAAGGGATAAAACGCGCGAATGAATGGAAGCTCGAACCGCTTTTTAATATTCTTAGAGCCGACAATATCTTGAGAAAGACAGTTGTGGACACTAATTACCATTCGAGACTGCGACTTCGCGATCGACCGCGCGGCTATCGCGATAACATTCGCGTGTTCTAAGGCTGAAAGAATGGCGACAGGCTTTTCCCTGGCTATATACTTGACGAGCGAGGGAAGACTGGTCAGCATCTGCCTGCACTTCAGGTCAACCACTCTTACTCCGGAAGGAACTAATGCGAGATTCGGTCCGGCGGCCTTGCAGACGATCATGTCAACTTCGATGTCGCTCTGGTCGGACAGTCCGCGAGCGAGATTGACCATGACCCGTTCTGCACCTCCGCCGCGAAAATCCTTTGTGAACAGAGCTATACGCATTGTGTCTTTCGTTGTTAACTTGCCGTAGGAACGTGGTCTGCTGCGTTATTAGCGTAGAAGTTGAAAATCGCTAAGAGCGTGTTTTACAGCTAATTACGTAAACACAAGAATCGTGCCAAAATCAAGTAAATATGACGGATGGCACGATAATTGCATCGTAGACTTACTTTGGAACCGGGTGCGACGGGTTTGTGAACACGGCTACGGCGGTAGGAGGCTGCAAGGAAATAGAAGCAGGATCGGAGACCTTCAGCCGTGAAGTGGAGCAAATCAATCTGCCTCAATCTAGTTCGAGAGTCCATCTGGCTTATCTCGACGGATTACGCGCGATTGCAGCTCTCTACGTACTTTTTAATCATCTGAAGTGGACTTGCTTCGGGACTGGGACAGGCCAACAAGGGCTTGCGGGAGTCCTGTGCTGCGTATTCGGATACGGCCATGAAGCCGTGACCTTGTTTATCATGCTTTCAGGATTTTGCTTGACTCTTCCTGTGCTTGGAAGCGGCGAAGTCCTACGGTCGGGAAGTTTACGGTTTTTCATCAAGCGCGCGAGGAGAATTATTCCCCCTTATTATTGCGACCTTGTCCTTTCGCTTATTCTCGACAAACTGGTAATTGGACAGAAAACGGGACGTTTTTGGGACTGCGCACTCCCAATTACAGCGAACGCCATATACGCGCATATTTTCCTCGTACAGGATCTGTTCTCATCACTGGCTTTGAAGATAGACCACCCCCTTTGGTCCATTTCCGTAGAGTGGCGAATCTATTTTCTGTTCCCACTGCTCCTGCTCTGCTGGAGAAGATACGGCGCTGCGGCAACCACTGGAGCGACCTTTGCAATTGCATTTTTGGCGGCTGCCGTGTGCGAATATAGATTTCATTATGAGCCGAGCCTTGAATATATTGGGGTGTTTGCGCTGGGAATGCTGGCCGCAAAGATTGCGTATTCGTCGGGCTCTCAGTTTTCGCATTTAAGAAGTTTGCGCTGGGACCTTGCGTCCTTGCCTTGTCTTGCGCTATGTGTATTCTGCGCCGAGCATTCCAGCTGGTCGCTGTACAAGCTTGATTTTGCGTTCTCGCTGATGTGCTTCTGTCTACTTCTTTGCGTGTCGCGACCAAATCCAAATGCCTTCGGCGATCTGCTTAAGAGTTCTAAAATTGCTCGCCTTGGATTATTTTCGTACAGCCTCTACTTAATTCATGCTCCGTTACTGCAGATATTCTATGAGTATGCCTTCAGGTCCTTGCAGGACAGGCCGATGCAGATGTTTGCTGTACTTACCTTCGTCGCAGTGCCGGCTATCGTGGCGATCTCTTACTGGTTCTATTTATTGTTCGAAAGGCCATTTACCAGCAGCAAAACTGTCCAGGAGATATAGCTAGCCGGTTTCGATTGATTGGATTACTTTGTGTAGCGAAGGTCATACGCGGACGCGTTAATGCTGGTCGCTGCGGCGACCAGTTCGGGATACGGGCTGTCGGTGACATCAACTATCCCGGTGTTGTAATTCTCGCCATCAAAAGTTCTTCCGGCAACTGGTTCGTCTGCGTACTCGAACCAGTGCACTCCGACAATTGAGGGATCTAACAGCGCCGTTTGAAGATAAGTACTGTAATATGCAGCTCGTCCAGCCTGGCTTCCTGCGTTTGTCATCCCGCTTCCGAAGAGCCCTCGGTCAACTGCCCCGGCACCGAACTCACCAATGATACACGGCTTGTTCAATTCGGAATAAGTCGGCCAGCCATGGTGGTCGGACTGAGGAGCATAGCTGTTGAAGCTAAGCGCGTCGCAGTACTTCGCAGCTGCAGCCAAAACTTCGGCAGGAGCATCTTTTGAAAAGCGGCATCCGAGGTAAAGATGGTTGGGGTCGACACTCTTAATGCAGTCGTTGATCGTCGAAAAGTATTTGTCAGCATACGCGCTGAGCAATATCGACAGGTCTTGCTTCTGATCGTCCGTTTGGGCAGCCGGGACGCCATAAGGCGCGGCAAGCGCTTTCCACGAAGAAAAATTAGTCTTCCAACGCTTGTTCAGAATTTGGATTGTCCCATATTTCGTTTGCAGGATGGCCAGAAACGCGGTTTTTACCGACGATACGTCGGTGTCCTGGGCTAGCGCTCCAATCGGGATGCCATACGGCGCGTTAGAGTCACTTCCGTACCAACTAGGTTCATTGTCGACGAAGTAACCGATGAGAAACGGATCTTGGCGTCGCGTTGAGCATGTGTTGGTTACGGCAGTTTTCAACGACGCTAAATAATTAGGATCATACACATCCGGCATTGGACCCCACCAATCTCCACCTGTGCTGATGTGATTAAAAGCTCCGGATGCGCCGAGGCCGACAACGTAGGGTGTGCTTGGACTCGAATCGTCGTAACCAAACGACCAAATACCTGCCGTATTGAAACCCCACGACTTCAAACGCGTACGCGTTTCTTCACTCCAACGCTCCTGCCAATCCGTCCCGAATTTTCGCTGTAGATTAGCACGGTAAAAATTGTATGCACGAACGGTACCTGCGCCTTTCGACGATGGTGCCAAACAATAGTTGATTGAGAGAGGATCGCTTTTATCCGGCAGATTCGCAAACATTGCTCTTCGGTCCTGCACCATCGTCGCATAACCTGTCAAAGTGTCGTCGATAGAATCGATACCGATCGAAAAGAATATGTGCCCATCAGGATCGACCAGCCACCATTTGCGGCCAATCTTCGACAAACGAAAAAAACCAGTGGAAGGCAAGGCCGGTCCATCGGCCCAGCCGCCCCATTTATCGCGGTCGCTCGGTCCCGGGTGTTCGTTCAGGTCTTTTTCTTCGCTCAGCGCGCTCCTCAATAGTTCGCTATCCAAATGTATTTTGCCCGGCCACTCTGTGAGCGAAGACTGTCCGAATTTGTCTACCATCGTCTGCCCAGTAGCCAACGGGCTTTGTGGAAGAGCCAGCATTCCGTAACTATTGAAGTTTTGACTCCTTGTCCTGGAGCAGAAGAAAATGTTAAGACCCAGGATGGTTGTTCCAGTGATGATGAGTGCGAACAGCAGCTTTGACTTAGAGGGACGCATGGGCCATGGAAGCATCGTCGGCATTGGCTGTGCTGTTTTCGGCCGGCGGAAGCGGCTGTTCACCCGCGATGGCAGGGCGGTTTGATTTCGCTTTTAGAAACGGTTTCTCAACGAAATGCCAGCTTAAGGCCGCGATCGGCAGGGTGATGACAAATGTACAGAGAAAAAGAACTGCCGGCTTAAGATTGCCAAAATGCGCGGTAATTAACTGCATCACTGGAAAACCATAGACGTACATGCCATATGAGTAGTCGCCATGCTTTGCAAATGAATGTGCGTTTAGTCGCTGACTGAACGCGGCGTAGAACAGTATATAAATACCAAAGGTCGTCGGAATGAATGGCTGTTTCGAGAAAAAGACTGCGAGTATCACCAGCGAAATCACAGCGAAAATGCGCGAACGCGGTATGACATTTGAGTAGAGATAAAATGTTGCGCCTGCGAGAAAAAATGCTGTTAGGCGAGGCACCTGATAGATGTCGCCGAAATATGGGACGATCATCAGTCGTGGATGGTAAAAAGTGAGCGCAAAAAGTCCGACTGCTGTGACGAATAGAAACAAAACTATCTCTCGCCTCTTCAGCAGCCCCGCGCTACCCAATACAAGGACGAGGACGTAGCACAGAATTTCGTAGTGGATCGTCCATAACGGCCCATCGACGCTGCCCGGCCAAAGGCCGTGTTGAAATACGCCAGGCAGCCCCGTTGGTACGCCAAGCAAAAGCGGACTAAAGAACCTCAATACGGATGGCCAATGATGTAGATATCCGTGCACTGTCGCTCCGCCAAGCGGCCCAACGATCACTACGCAAAATAAGATTGCTCCTGCGAGTCCGGGATAGATTCGCCGAATGCGATTGAGCACGAACCGTCCGACGGATTTGGAATACTGCCAACTGCTTGTGATAAGAAAGCCGCTGATTGCAAAGAAAGCGTCGACAGCATGAGAACCGATATAAAATACGTGTCTGCCGATTTTGTACCCTTCGCCCTCGGGAACGCAATGTCCAAGGAGTACTATGGCGGCGAGAAAAAACCGGATAACGTCAAAGTTGTTGCGGCGGGATCTGATGAACGGCTCGAAAGTGCTTTGTGCCATGAGCCGCTATGATCCTCCTATTTTCGGAGAGCCGAACCGCTTGACAGGAATTCCAGGCATATCATGAATTATAACTGCCTGTTGACGCCGTATTCGAAGGCGATCGGCGGAACTGCTGTCGACGATCAGTGTCAAGAGAAGCCATATTCCAATATTGTTTTCATACGTCAATGTGGAAATTCCGACAAGCATAGCAACCACAGCTGCGATGAACGCATTCCGTCTCATTCGGTCTTCTTGCAGCCAGGCAGCCCTGCACGCAACTATGAAGAGTAAGGCGAAAAGGAAAAACCCGATGAGACCTGTCTCCGATAGGATTGACAAGTAAGTATTATGCGCTGGCAATCCTTCACCGTCATCTCCTCTCGATGTTGCGACTGCCTGACTGTCGGCCGAAAAGAATGAAAACGTCGTTGCTCCCGTGCCGAGAATAGGGTGGGCTGCAAACTGCTTGATTGCAATAGCCCACAAAAAGTCTCTCCCGTTGAGAGCTCCTCCCCACTTGGAGCCTGCAGATGGGTTGGTAATAGTAGTCGCCAGCCGGTCCAGTTTCGTTTCCACCCCGAGCTTCGGAAGTAGAGCAACCAATAGCAACAAAGAGAGTGCGAAGGTGATTTTGGTGGATGACTTTAATTTTCTACTGTCCCAAATGATATAGGCGTAGATTGGCAGGGCGACTATTAGTGCGGCTCTACCGGCCGTAAAGACGACTCCAAGCGGTGCCAGCAATACATATCCGATATTCAACCACACGACAAATCTACTGCTCAATTCCGGACGTCTCGCCAAATACCACGCAATTGGAACCGGTATAAGATAAAGGAAATCGTCGGGGTTAAAGCCGCCTGCAGCAATTCTATCGGCATCTGTGCTTTGCGCCCCGATTGCAAAGTTATAAGCAAGAGATATGATCAATACATAACCGCCTAAGACGAAGGCCTGAAGCGCTCCATCCGCTTGCGAGCGAGTCCTGCAGGTTTCCCATATGAGCAGACTGATCACCAAAAGCGGGAATATTCGCGCCAAACCCGACAATGTATTATCCGGCGAAACAGACCAGAAGTAAGAGAGCATTCTCCAGCTAAAGAATAGAATTAACAGAACGTAGTACGAGCTAAGCCGACGGCAGCTTCCGCGAAAAATGACGACTGCGGCTGTGACTACTAGCGCAGGTATGGCGGCGACGCGAATGACAGACGCTAGCGGCCCAGGAAGATTAATGATTGTTCCTGTCGCTACGACTATGAGAAACAGCACCAGACGGTACGCCATAACACTCATATGCTCAGCTTATTCCCGGTCATGTGGGCCGTTTCCCAGATAAATGCGATCTGAGTTGTGTTAGTTGGTCGACGCATAGTAGATGCTAATAGCGACTAATCCGCCTGTCTGAAAGCGGAGTCATAAGTTCTTGACCGACGGAACCGGGAAGATAAGCTTGATTCGTCCGATCGATTGCACCGTCAGCGGCTAAACTGCTGCCGATGATGAGAGTCAAAAGGAGCCATATACCTATATGATCTTCGTAGGTGAGTGTCGAGATACCGATAAGCATAGCAACTATCGCGACCATGAATGCGCTGCGCAATTCTCGATCCGTCGCCTGTAATGCGGCGCGGATTGTAATTCCAATCAGCATGACAAAGCTAAATAGTCCGATCATTCCAGTCTCGGAAAGAATGGAAAGGTAAGTATTGTGTGCGGGAAGCCCATTGTTGTCGGGTTCACGAATTGTCGTTACAGCCGGGGTCGTCGCCGAGAAATAGCCGAACGTGGTTGCCCCGGTACCAAACAGCGGATGCTGTCCAAATTCCTTGATCGCGATCGCCCAGAGGTAGTCTCGTCCATTCAATGCGCCGCCCCAGTCGGATGCTGCCGACGGGTTTGTGATGGTCGTTTCCAGACGTGATAGTTTGCTTTCAACGCCTAAATTCAGCAGCACAAATACCAGCGTTACAGCACACAAAGTAAATACAAACTTTACGGATGCTTTCGCTTTTCGTCACGACAATAAAATATAGGCGTAGATAGGCAAGGCGACGACGAATGCTGCTCGGCCTGCAGTGAAAATAATTCCCATCGGAGCAACCAGCAAGTAACCGTAGTTAAGCCACGAGAGGACTGTGTTCTTAGTGCCCGCCTTCGTTGCAAGATACCATGCTATAGGGACAGGGATTAGGTATAGAAAGTCGTCCGGGTTGAATCCACCTGCGGCGACGCGATCAGCGTCCTCGCTCGTAGCTCCGATTGCAAAGTTGTATGCGAGTGAAATAACGAGGATGTAGCCTCCCAATACGAAAGCTTGGAGCGCCCCATCCGTTTGTTCACGTGTTCTGCAGGTCTCCCATACAAGCAAACTGATGACGACTTCAGGGAAAATTCTGTCGAAGCCGGCCAGAGTTTCGGCCGGCGCTACCGACCAGGTATACGACAAAATGCGCCATAAAAAGAACGCTAATAGCGCCCAGTAGTAACTATTAAGGCGACGTACACTTCCTCTCAGTAGAATTAAGACACTTGTGACAAGGATGGCTGGTATTGCTGCGACACGAATGACTGAAGCCAGCGGTCCAGGAAGGTTGATAATAGTTCCCGTCGCCGCGACTATCAATATTAATACGCATCGATAAGCAAGTTTGCCCATTCAATGTCCTCGTATAACTTTGATGTAAGCTGAGACCGAAGCCTCGACAGTGTAAGGCTTCCAGCTTTCTGGTGGAGCGGCAGTGTTGGGCATTGCCAAAGATTGATCGATAGATTCGGCTAGTTCGTCGACATTTTGCATGGGAACCAGACCGCCCCACTTTCCTCCGTCGAGAATTTCCATTGGTCCGCTAGGACAGTCAGTGGAAACAACCGGGCAGCCGCATGCCATCGCCTCAATCAGTACGGTAGGTAAACCTTCGTGTATCGATGACAGTACGAAAAGAGATGCTTTCGACAGAAAAGCATATGGATTAGAGGTATATCCGGGCATTGAAATGTCGGACTCAATGCCCAATTGCCGTGACAATTCCTCAAGCTCCGTTCGCAAATAACCCTGCCCGAAAATAACAAGGCGGCAGGGGCGACGTTTTCGGACTTTCGCGAAAGCCTGTATCAAAGTGCGATAGTCTTTTTGGGGCTCTAGCCGGCCAATGCTCATAATCACCGGGGGAGTGTCTTGGCGGAAAAATTCATGCTCCACCGATTGGTGTGCTTTTTCGGTAATTTCTTGAGAAACAATCGGATTATAAATCACCTTCACCCAGCTCTTTTTTCGTCTCAGTACTCTCGCCATATCATCGGCGACACCCCGAGAGACAGCGGTGACCACATCGGCAGAGCCGTAGGACAGTCGCGCTGCATTAACCATCAACTTCTCGTGCTTCGTTGTTGCGTTCTTCACTTCCGCAGAAAAGTTATTTTGTATGCTTAGAATATTTCGAGATTGTACGCTCGCGAGTCTGCGTGCTAAAAGTGCAACGACGTTCGCATTGTGTCCAAACGATATGATCGCGGCCGGCCTTTGCTTCTTAAGGTATCGGACAAGTGGTCCGACACTCGCGCGAGGCGTTCGGGCTTTAAAATCGATGAAGTTCACGCCTTCCGGCATTTGAGTCAGATTGGACGCAACTTCCTCGGCATCAGGACCGATTGAATTCGATACAAGAAAATCGACGTTGAATCCCTCCTTTGCCAGGCCTGCCGCGAGCCTGTGCATCGATATTTCAGCTCCACCGCCGGTCAGGCAAGGGATATAAATTGCAACGCGATAATTAGTAATCATTAAGTTCGTACTATCGAAAGCGCTCATCTAGTCAAGCCTGTTCAGCAAAAAGGCAACAGAAGCTCACCATGGATACGGGAAATGTTTGAGCAGCTCAGCTTTCTTGTCTGTACGATATGCCGGTATGTCGTAGTTCAATGCGTTGACAAGAAGCTTTTCCGCGTAGTCCTCGAAGCTGCAGATGACCTTAGCGGGAACACCGCCGACAACCGAATTTGGAGGCACGTCTTTAGTGACGATCGAGCCCGCGGCTACAATAGCGTTTGGCCCAATTGTTACACCGGGCATGATCATCGATCGGTGGCCAATGAAACAGTTGTCGTGGACTGTTATGCGACCGTATTTGATCACATCCGCGAACCCTTCAAGATGCTGGCACACGTAAGGAGCGCCGTCGTGTGTGAGGAACGTTACTTTGCCAGAAATTAAAACGTGGCGTCCAATGCTGATGAGGTATGGCTCGGTCCCAAACATCGGAAGGTCCACCATAATGCAGTCCTCCGCGATCTGCAGGCCCTGAGCCTTGGCGCGATTAATAAGCACCTTGCGCATAAATCTAATCGCAGCCCTTACCATCCGATGGGTTAACCTTTCGTCCGATCAAGTGCAAGTGTCTGGGACGCGCCCTTGTCGATGAGAGCTTCGTAACGTTGTGCGGAAGCGGCCAGTCCGTAGGGCGCCCATGAGTCATGCGACTTGGATTGTCTCGGCTTATTAATGGTGCGCTCCAAGGCAGACGCTAACGCCTCGGCATCTCCAACCGCTACAAGATCTCCGTACTTACCGTCCGCCAAAATTTCGCGCGGACCGCTTTTGCAGTCAGTCGATACGATAGGGCAGCCTAGTGCAAGAGCCTCAATGAGGACAGTTGGCAGCCCCTCGTAGATCGACGACATCGCAAGCACTGCGCTCCGTCCCATGTAAGCGAATGGATTCCTAACAAATCCGGGCATCGATACAGAGTCGGTAAGGTTGAGTTCGGAGATTGTCCGCTCGAGGCTGCCCCGCTCGTCGCCCTCGCCGAGTATCAGAAGACGAGCGGGCATACGCGACCGAAGCAGCCGAAATGCTTTAAGTAACGTTGCATAGTCCTTCTGTATATTCAAACGTCCAACCGCAAGGACAACAGGCGTCGTTTCAGAGGTGAACCACGGGTGGTTGATAGGTTCTGAGGCTTCTTCAAAAAGCTGGTCGCTCACGACGGGATTGTAGATTACAGATATTCGGCCGCGCCCGATGCCGGTGAAGGCGGCCAGGTCGTCAGCAACACCGTCGGACACAGCTACTATAGAGTCCGCGAGCGGATAGAACGTCTTTACAAAGTACGGCATCATTTTTAAATTGATACCTGCCGCATTTTTCGCCTCGAGCGAGAGACTGTTGTGTACTCCTATAGCGACGGGAACGTGTTCAGAGCAAAGCTTCGATGCAACGATCGCTGC
>PLAD01000406.1 GCA_003134215.1 Armatimonadota bacterium | reverse complement strand
AGCCGTGTTGGTCTTGACGATCTCGGGCTTTGCGCGGTTGAACTCCTCACAGGCAAAATCAAGCAGCGCGGCGACGGCAAGCAGAACAATCCACGATATGAAGAGTCTCACCGCTTTGCGAACGAAGCCATTCAATCGTTCACGTTCGGGTGTTTTTGCCGGCGCAGTCTCGGTTCCGGGCGTCGACGGCGGCTGCGCCACTGCCGAAGTTTCGGCCGCACCTTTCTTGATTCGTTTTCGTTTGGGCTTTGAAGGCACCTCGGGTGTTGGTGAATCGCCTGCTGTCATTCGTTTAATTCCATCGGCGGCAGTTCAAGCGCATTTTGTTAACGTCGGGGAAACGTTTCACATACATGACACTTAATAATGTTTGTGAATTCTATCACAATTGCCAGGTGCGTGTCAGGAGCGCCTATGTTATAATGATTGCACAGTTAAGGTGCAGCCGTATTCGCGTCTTGCTGAAATGAATAAAACTGAGGATCATGCCGGAGACCTAATCGGCGGATTGCAATGGATATGTACTTAATAAAAAAGATAAGCCTGGCATCACGGATAGCAGTCACATCCGTGCTGGCGATTGGAGCAATGGCTTCATTCACTGTCCCAGCGCACGCGGGCCCCGTATCGGTGTTCAATACGTACGATGTCACCGGTGTTTTTGAAGACGGCGGCCTCTTGAGCGGCTTCTTCCAATACGATCCTACCACGAGCGCATTCGGCACCTTCAATATCGACACGACCGCGACGACTAATACGTCTGTAGACGATTCATATAGCGGGACGTCCAACGTGTTCTTCGCTGGTTACGACTATATTAATGGCGACGCAACACCCTCCGGGAACGGCGTCTCCGACCACGTCCAGTTCGACACAACCATCGGTGGGCTCGGCCTTCCGGGTGAATTGGCCTACCTGCCGACAAGCCCTGGAATCGACGACAACCTCGCCTACTCCACCGGCGCTACTGAATGGAATCAGCAAGGCGGTCGTGGTCTGTCTTCCGGCTATCTATCGCTAGCAGGCGCGCCGGTTCCGGAAGTATCTTCCGTGATGTTCCTGGCGGTTCTCGGCCTTCTCAGCGTCCCCTGCGTCTTGATGTCTCGCAAACGAACACAAACCGCAGCGTAACTTACAAACAATCGTATATCGAACGGAAAGAATGGGGCCGACAGGCCCCGTTTTTTTGTCTCTGTACGGCCTAGTCCAATTTAGGCAAAGGTCATGCTGCTGGACTTCATGCTGCAAGCGTAAGGATCGGGCGAAATTCGCACAACATTACTTCTGCGCGAACTTGCATTCCGGATGGCCTGAGGCATGTGAAGTCGACTTTGCTTGAAAGCGCAGCGACTAATGGAAGTCCGAAGCCCCCAACCCGGTCCTTGAAGTCGAAATCGGGACGAATAGATCCGGGCTCGGCAATATCTGCGATGTAAAAGCCCTTCCCTGAATCCGTAACCGTGATGACAACACGATCGAACAGGCAGTCTATTTGCATCTGCAGGCGTCCATTGATCATTTTTGCGTGACGTACGCTGTTTGTTACCAATTCAGTGACGACGCAGCCGATGTCAAAAATGTCCGACGGAACGATTTTCAGCTCCTCCATCAACTCCTTGCCAAAGTGTCGTGCAAGAGGGATGTAATCGGCAGAACCGGGCATCTCAAGCGAGATAAGTACAGTCATTTGTTTCAATGATTCCGGAATGACAAGTAGAGCAACTAGCTCCAAGAAAGAGACAGTGTCTCGTACCGAGCCGTGGTCGGCGATACCAAGTGCCCACGCGCCACGCCGGTTCAGGTGAAGCGAACTCGTTCACTGGTACGAGCCAGATGCGAGTCGATTTCGACAAGACTGTTACTGACATCATACCATTGAAAATCATCGAAAATCTGTTACAGATTTTTGTTTTGCAATATGCAGCAAACAAGCCATTTCATGGGTACACTTGTCATGTACGTTACATCCACTCGGTCCCCGAAAGGAGCGTACATGAACCTCGCAGCATTAACACCGTCATCAGCGCCGCGCACGGCATACTTGGTTCCCCTGCTTAGAGAGCGCACCCATGCGTTGCATGTACGTGTCGAGCAAAGTATGGACGTCTCGACCAGATTTGCTACGCTGGACAGCTATCGCGATCTTCTGGTCCGCCTCTATCCCTATTATTCTCAAGTCGAAAACATGTGCGGATCTGCGAAAACTTCGGTTTTCTGGAACATGCTCGGAATGGATTTCGGGAAGCTGCGGAAAGCTCCAAACCTCGAATGCGACCTTCTCCATTTGGGCCTTTCGGCGAATCAAATCGTCGATTTACAGCGAAGCAGATCGCCGACAATGCCGGACTGTTCTACTATCGGAGAGTTCATTGGAATTTACTACGTTCTGGAAGGCGCGACACTCGGAGGCCAGGTTATCGGCCGATACCTTGAGAGATCTCTTGGGTTTCTCCCGGGTGATCCAGGCGGATGTTTTTATGCCGGCTACGGGTCGAAAACTAAGTCGTCATGGCAAAGATACTGTGCATCTGTAGAACATTTTATGTTTAGGCAGGAGTTATTCAGCGCGGGAACGACCTCATGCATCACCAATGACGCTGTCCGTTCGGCACGCCGTACGTTTTCCGATATAGAAAACTGCATAATGAGCGCCGACGCTATGAGCGGTAATAGGAAATAAATTGTCTCAACCTTTAGCTGCTGGGTCGGTACTTCCGGATCTTCCTTATTCTCAATTTGGCGCTGCGGTAACTCTGACCAATTGTGATCTCGAACCGATCCATATTCCTGGACACTCCCAGGCGCATGGCGTCATCATAGCGCTGGATCCAGGCTCTGATGAACTCAATGTTGTTCAAGTGAGCGAAAATATTGAAGTTATGTGCGGACTTCTTGCACTGGATGTCGTCGGAAAATGTGCCGTCGAACTGTTTGGATTGGAAGTTGCCGAAATTCTCTCTAATGCCATTTCGGCGCTTCCCCTGGACGGTAATCCGGTCTATCTCTTCACGTCGCCAATCAATGGCTTTGGGCCGTTTCATGCGATTGTACATATTTACGATGGTGTTCTAATCGTTGAAATAGAGCCTGTTGCAAATGATGATCAAGCGGAGGATGATTTTGCAATTCAGCAGGGCGCCCGCCAAATGCTCCGGAAAGCCCTTCTTAATTTACGCAAATGTTCAACCACCGTTGACTACTGCCAGACTGTCTGTCGAGCAATCCATGAAATCAGCGGATTTGATCGTGTAATGGCTTACAAGTTTCACGAGGATGGACATGGCGAGGTGATCGCCGAAGTGATTGGAGAAGCGGACGAACGTGAGCCGTATCTTGGGCTGCACTATCCGGCTTCCGACATCCCGCGACAAGCCAGGGCCCTCTTTATGTTGAACTCCATACGGATGATGCCCGATGCCCAGTATATGCAGGCGGCAATAGTCCCATTGTATAATCCAGCTACCCAGCGGCCCCTCGACATGACTCATTGTGCACTTCGAGGCTACTCACGAATGTATACCGAGTACCTGACAAATATGGGTTCGCGAGCGTCGATGTCTCTTGCAATCGTCTCCAATGACCGGCTTTGGGGGCTTATCGCGTGTCATCATCAATCGTACCGCGCTATCCCGTATGATGAAAGGGCATCGTGCGAGGTGCTGATTGACGTAGTGTCCTTGCAGATTGCAGACAGGTTACGCTACGACGAGAAAGAGTATGTAGACCAAATGGGTTTTGTACACCAGCTTCTCGTAGATAACATGCAGGCGCAAGACAACATACTGGCCGGCCTCTCGACGCCTTTTAAATCGGATACGCTCGTCACCGCACTTTCGCTCTTTAACGCCGGCGGGTGTGCTGTCGTCGGCGAGAACATGTGCCGACTACTTGGCAAGACTCCGCCAGAGTCGGCCGTTCCGGACCTCGTTCATTGGCTACAGACGAACCAAACAATGCGAGACGATGTCTTTGCAACAGATAATTTGGCGGAAGTTTATCCCGCAGCTGCAGCTTTCCGGGACAGTGCTGCTGGGCTGCTAGCACTCTGTCTTTCCCAGGATACGCCGAAAACCGATTGGGTGCTTTGGTTTCGTCCAGAGGAAGCACAAACTGTGACATGGGGTGGAGATCCAGCGAAACCTTTTACGACCGCCGTCGAGGGCGAAAACCTTTCGCCCCGAAAGTCTTTTGCACTTTGGCGCGAAACTGTAACCGAGAAATCTTTTCCCTGGACACAGTCCGAAATTGACGGAGCCCGCAGGCTCCGTGCTGCAGTGTCAGGGCAAGATACTTCGAGGCGGGCGACTGAACTCGGTCGACTCAATGTAGAACTCGCTCGAAGCAATGTCGAACTGGACTCCTTTGCGTACGCTGCTTCCCACGACTTAAAAGAACCAATCCGTGGTATTAACAACTACATCCGTTTTCTGCGGGAGGATGACGGCGACCAGTTGAATGCCGATGCTGAGCAGAAACTCGACACGGTTGTGCGCCTGACGCAGCGAATGGACACACTGCTTAACTCACTTCTTCACTATTCTCAATTGGGGAGACAGACGCTAACTTTAGTAAAAGCGGACCTGAATGTTGTCTTATCTGAGGTGATGGAGTCACTTGGCTCATCCCTGACACTAACTGGAACGGAGCTCATAATCGACAGACGTCTGCCGGTTTCTGTGCTGTGCGATGTCGTTCAAGTAAATGAACTTCTTACGAATTTGATTTCAAATGCGATTAAATACAACGACAAACCTTCCGGAAAACGCCGGATTGAGATCGCTTGGACAGGTGAAGCATCGGCGGCTTCTCCTACACCACCTTATCGCAAGTCTGACGGCAAGATCATATTCTCCGTACAAGACAATGGCATTGGGATCGCCGAACGTTATTTCGACACTGTGTTCCGAATTTTTAAACGGCTGCACGGGAGAACGGAATTTGGCGGTGGCACCGGGGCGGGTCTAACAATTTGTCAAAGGATTATTGAACGGCATAAGGGACATATATGGGTGGAATCTATTGTGGGGGAATCCACAACCTTCTTCTTCACACTAGGCTGGGATCCTCGAGAGGCCTGAACGATGAATACAAAGAATCAATTATATACGACTCTAATGGTGGTTGAAGCCTGCGACGAAGATTTTGAGGCGCTGTCACGGGTACTTCTTAAACTTGGGCTCGACAGTAGAGTTCAACGATGTCGCGACGGGCAAGAGTGCCTTGATGAACTTCGTCGCAAAAACGCAGACATCAGCAGCGACTACATGCCTTTAATTCTTCTAGACCTTAATCTGCCCGGTCTGGATGGCAGAGAAGCGTTGCGGGAAATAAAAGCCGATCCCGGTTTGCGGGACGTGCCTATCACCGTTCTAACTACTTCGTCGAACGTTCGAGATGTTGAGGAGTGTTATGCCGCTGGGGCAAATGCATATGTTATAAAGTCGTTGGATTTCAATGAGTTTGCCAATTCTATCGAAGCTTTAACGGAGTTTTGGCTGGGGTCCGTGACATTTCCGCCATATATGAGCATGGTGAAACAGTAATAAATAGATGATAGCAGAAGCGAGTGTCCTTACGAATTCTCTCGATGTCCTGATCGTCGACGATAGCGCGGAAGATCGCCTTGCTGTTCGCCGACTTCTTCATCGAAGCAAATCGGGTGTGGATTTTTTAGTCCGTGAGGCGGAGACAGGGGCTCAGGGAATCCGTATGTGTTTCCTAAATACGCCTGACTGTCTGATCCTAGACTACTCGCTGCGCGATACCGATGCAATCAATTTTCTTGAGGAATTAAACGCCGGGCGTGACGTCGACAACACCCCGCTTTGTCCTGTTGTAATACTGACAGGCACTGGAACAATTGCAGAAGTCGCAGTTGCCGCCTTGAAGGGAGGCGCACAAGACTATTTAACAAAAGAAACTTTGACATCGGAAGCAATAAGTCGAGCAATCGTGACGGCCGTAGAGAAGGTATCACTCCGACGAAAGCTTCAAGATTCGGAATCGCGGTTCCGGCTCTCCCTAGACAATATGCCCGATTCGTTCGGAATCTATCAAGCAGTGCGACATCCAATTACGGATGCCGTATTAGACTTCGAGTGTGATTACTTGAATGCTGCCGCACGGCAGGAAGTTGAGAGCGCAATTGTACACATATCCGGCCATATCCCGCAAGGAGATCTGCTTTCAACACATTGGTCTACAGAAGTTATCGCCGAGTACCTGAAGTTAATCGAAACCGGGGAGCCCATTGATAGCACTCAGTTGGATTTCCTGGACAACAGCGCTCAACTGAGACAAGCCACACACCGAAGAGCTTGGAAAATGAGCGACGGATTTGCTGTTGCCTGGCGTGATGTGACTGAACAAATCAAAGCAGAAGAAAACTTGCGAGACATGGAGAGTGAGCTTACCGTCGAGCGTGCGAAAGTCGCGGCGAGACAGCAGGAAGTTTCGGAAATCGTGCAGCACTCACTGTTGCTTGCACCTCTGCCGAATCAGTTCCGGAACCTGACGCTGCAGCTATTTTACAGCTCAGCGTCGGACGAAGCTCTTGTCGGCGGTGATTTTTTCGATGCCTTCTTACTCCCGAACGATCACGTAGCGCTTGTGGTAGGCGATGCTACCGGTCACGGCGTGGAGTCCGCACGCTTTATTCCCGAGGCTAAATTTTCCTTGCGAGGTTACCTTCGGGAACACAATGGAAACCTTCCTGTTGCTTTTGACTTGTTGAACCGTTTTATGGTGGAATACCAGCAAGTCGATTCTCAAGGCTACGGGTTTTACGTGGCTCTCTCGGCGGCGGTAATAAATACTTCATCTGGACAAGCAAGCTTTTGCTGCGCAGGAGGTGAACCTCCGTTAATTCTTCGTTCAGCGCCAGGTGATGTGATTGTGTCATGCAATTTTGGGCCCTTACTCGGCGCCGCCCACGAGTCGCAGTTCGCAGCTACGGACCATATCTTACATACGGACGATTTAATTGCTATTACGTCCGATGGAATTACGGAGGCGAGACGTTACCGTGACAAATCCGCGGATGGTACCAAACAGGGAATAAAGTTCCTGGGTTTGGACGGTTTCGCAACTATCTTGCACAACGAAGCGATTGATGCCCGGAAAAGTTTGCCTGAAATCGAGACGGCCGTAATTCGGCGCGTCTTCAATCCATTGCTGGACGTCCAACTCGACGATGTCTGCCTACTTCTGGCTCGGTACGAATGACGCGGTTTCTGTTATCGTAAGCGTCTTCCACCAAGATCTAGGCTGGAAGAGCGTCCACCTTCGACGGTTCCATGATCACGCTGCTAATGGGTCGTGCCGTTCGAGATACAGAATCGTACGCCCCAGTCCCCGCCCCATCCAACCTTCGAAAACCTCGAGAGAAGCTGATTCCAAAAGCAAGTTATCGAGATAGTTCGGATCGCTTAACGTGGCCATCGCATGTTAATCCTGAGTATGGTGAATACATAAATGAGATGCGGCATACTGAATAGAAATGACGCCCGTAAGTTACCTTAATTAGGCGCTGAGTTCCCCGATACCTTCACGGCGTCACGCCCTGACTCCAAATGTTGCAGTCTCACCTCTCCTGAGGACAATTCCGTGAAGTTTATAGTTCCTGCTTTAATTGAGGCGATCAACCAGAAATGGCGTCCGATTAAGTACTCGCTATTTCGGCCTT
>PLAD01000291.1 GCA_003134215.1 Armatimonadota bacterium | reverse complement strand
TCCAGCTGGAACATGACTTCAAGCCACTCCAAGATCAGGAACTCCCTTCGCAATCGGGGCGCGCTGGGTTGCGGGAACGCCATCATTCTTGGTTGTGGTGACACGCGCGGGGATTTCGTCGTAGTCATCATTACAGACGAGTCGGACGATTGTTCCGACTTGCTCCGCTACCAGCTTACCCGGGATGCGGTCCTTGGCTCACGCATCGTGCACTACGGCGGTGCTCCAGATTATCCCACAACCTGGTTGTAAAAAATGCGGGATTTAAACACGATTACACAACGGCCGCGTCTTGACGATCGGTCATTTCGCTCCATCGTCCTCATGAAACTGCCATCATTGTTTCTTGCCACTTTCGTCACGATCACGCTATTGGCAGTCTTCGTTCCTTTGAATCCTGACATGCCCCACTACGGCCTCGATTACTCCTGGGTATTCGCAACCAACGAAGCGGTTGCCAGACATCTGAGGTTCGGCAAGGAATTCATATTCACTGTCGGACCCTATGCATCGATCTATACCCGATCTTTTCACCCAGCCACCGATCATCTGATGCTGCTCGGCAGCTTACTCGTAGGCATGTCGTATATAACCTCGGCGACATATCTTGCCCGCGGTTGTCCGCCGCACATAGTCGTCTTCCTCGCGTTGTTTTGCGCGACTTTTCCCTCTCGGGACGCTCTCCTCCTGTCATACCCATTTATCCTGGGGGTCTGCGCCCTGAAATTTGTCAATTCGGAGGATATCCAGCAGAGGACGAACCTCAGTTGGCAACATATCTTGTGGATCGTGATGGCATTTTCAGCGTTGGGCCTGCTGCCTCTCATAAAAGGTAGTTTGCTATTTCCGGCAGGCGTTACGACAGTTATTTTGGGTTTCTTCTTGTTACACCGCTTGCCTCTTTGGCAAACCATCCCGGTGGTATTCATTGCACCCGCTTCCACCGTTTTCTTCTGGATGCTTGCTGGACAGTCAGTCTCAGATATCCCGGCCTTCTTGCACGGCACCATGCTGCTGATTTCCGGCTACACGGACGCGATGTCTCTCCCAATATTCATCGATTGGCGGCCGAAAGCCATCGGCTATGGATTACTCTTCGCTTATATAGCTGTGGTTGCAGCAGTAGTTTGGTCCATATTTTCCTCGACCCAATTGAACCTCCGGTCAAAGTGGCTGATGAGCTTCCTCTGCGTCACCTTTCTGTCGGTCGCTTTCAAACACGGATACGTGAGGACCGGTAATGAACGGAGCGCCTTCGACACCCTTTTCATGTGTACTTTGATGATTTGTTTCCTCTATGCCGACAGGTTACTGGTCGGATCACTCGTCTTGGTTTTTGCTCTGGTGGTGGTGATTTACATTCGCCAAGACCCTCAGCTCATAACAGAAGTGAGACAAGCCTTTGGGGTCGGCACGACCTCAAATGAGACCGGCCGCCTACGGGAAGTCTTGAGATTTATCTCTAAAAGATTGCTAGTGAGCTGCGCTCGCATAACCTTTGAGAGCACTTGGAATACCTACAGTGCCGCCGGGAAGGGCTTGCGCTCCCGTCTCACCGAAGGCAGCCTGCAAGTTCGTTTTTTGAGCGCCCTGGCAGACATAAGACGCGCATACCCTGTTCCCGCGCTTCAGGGAACGGCCGACATATATACGGTTGAGCAATCCGTCCTGTTGGCCTCGGGTAACCAGTGGAAGCCACGGCCCATCGTTCAAAGCTTTGTAGCATATACCCCCGCTCTGGCGAGGATGAATGAGCAACATCTTCGCGGTTCGAACGCACCAGACTGGGTACTGCTGGATCTCGTGACCATCGACGATCATCTTCCGTCGCTCGACGACGGATTGAGTTGGCCGGCGCTGCTCGAAAACTACACATTCGTCTCATTTGACGGCCAGTTCGTTCTCCTAGGGAGGAATCGCGTCATTAAAACTGAGAGTAACTGGGATGTGATTTACAAGGAAACTCGACAGACCGGTGAGACGGTTGCTCTTCCGGAAACGGAAAAACCTTTGTTCGCTGAAATCGACCTGACGCCCACATTGTTGGGGAAGGCGCTAATCGCGCTGTATAAGCCCCCTGAGCTGAGCATCGCGCTGAATCTGAGGAACGGTGGCACAAAGAGTTATCGAGCCATCTCGAATATGATGGTGACGGGTTTCATTGTGTCACCCTTAGTTTCCAACACCTCAGAGTTTGCGTCCTTAGCCGTCGGTAATCGCCGTTTTCAGGACGACGGCAAGGTGGAAAGTATCTCCGTCAAACCCTCCTATGGCGGCTCCATCTTCTGGTCGGGCACGTACATTCTTACCCTAAAAACACGCGGTGGTTCACCCGATGGCGGTTCCTGAGAGCGCGGCGATCCAGCTTTCAAGGATTTGAACGCGGCGGCTTCACGGACTCATTTCAATGTTGCTCGGCACCTGAACATCGACGTGTCTCGATTTTCCCTCACACCCACGGGTTCGCCTGGAGCTTGCGCTCCCAATTGAGCGAACTCGCTACGATGGCCTGCAGGTCATCGTAGCGCGGCTGCCAGCCGAGTTCCGAGCGGATCCGGTCCGCCCGCGCCACGAGATACGCCGGGTCACCCGCACGGCGTGCTTCCTCGCGGATCGTGAGCGGCTTGCC
>PLAD01000050.1 GCA_003134215.1 Armatimonadota bacterium | reverse complement strand
GCGCGAAGATCTGGCGTCCGATGTCTCGGAGCTGTTCAACCTGCTTACCGGCTATTCCCGCCAGCGAAAGTACCGCAAGCTTTTGGTCGCGCCGGTCAATATGCGCGATCGATTGACTGCATTTATCGAGCGCGAGGCGAAGCACGCGATATCCGGTCGGCCGGCGCGCCTGCTCTTCAAAATGAATGCCCTGAACGATCCACAAATGATCCGTTCCCTCTATGCGGCATCGCGCGCCGGGGTGAAGATCGACCTGATCGTCCGCGGTATGTGCTGTCTGCGGCCGGGAATTCCCGGCATTTCCGACAACATACGCGTCATTTCTATTGTCGGTAGGTTTTTGGAGCACAGCCGCGCTTACTACTTTCATAACGGTGGGCGCACCCCTAGTCTTTACTTAGGCAGTGCCGACCTTATGACACGCAATTTGAGCCGCCGAATTGAGGTGCTCTTTCCGGTGGAGGATGCCGGGCTGCGAAGGCATATCAGAGACAATATTCTCGAAGCTGCACTCCAGGACACAGTTCAGTCCCGCGTTCTTAAACCCGATGGAACCTGGGTCAGGATCAAACCGCAAAAAGGCGAGAAACCGTTCAGCTCACAGTCGCAGTTCATGGATCACGAGCAGTCGTACGGGTGATTTCAGTGGAGAGTCACTGTATCGATTGGACGACCGTCATTGAATACGGAGCCAAAGTTAGTTGCATTGTATTCCCTTTGGTCGGAAGCTCTTCGGAAGCAATATGTCCCTCCTCACCGTTCGCCTGCGCCGTGTCCTGATCTATTCCATATGTCCATGACTGCGCAGATTTGCTGAAACGAAGTCCACGGATGGCAATAGCGGCATCGGCAGTGCTCAAGGGGCTCTTGTTGATCATCAGCAGGCCGATTGCTCCGTTTTTCTTCCTGACTGCATAGACTGTGATCAAAGGATTGCTGCTGCCCGCAGTGAGTACCCGGTCGCCGGGCGCGCAGAAGTGTGAGATAAGTTCCAGAGCAAAGTAGGTAGGGTAGGGTGTGTCGGTCGGCGAGTTCGGTTCACTCTTCCCAGTTGCAAGGATTCCATAATCTCCGTAACGCCGCCATCCGTAAAGCTTCGGGTCGTTGTTATAGTTGGTCGACACTCCGTTGCGTAAACACCACAAGTAGTAGCCTTGGAACGACGTAGTTATGATTGAGCCAAATGAATCCGCAAGATAGATGCCGTCGACTATGCTGGTGCTTTGAGCGCCAGGATTGAAAGTGACCGAATTGTTCTCCGTGCACCACAACTGCACATGCGATGCGGCTTCGGGGTAGTAGTCGTCGATCATGGTCTTGATCGTCGCTGCTATTGATGTCCACGACTGCGGCGCGGACAGCAGAACTGCATCGTCTTCTAATCCCGGCTGCTGGGGATAGATATGGTAGATAACGAAATCGGGCAAGGAATGCAGACCACGCAGTGTTCTGAGAACGCAAGGAGTCCAGCCTGAATGAACGGCTTTTGTGACCGGGTTGACGACACTTTCCTGCTGGTCTCCGTCACCATCGTCGCCTCCGGTAATCACTGCGCCGACCATTGCTGTCGGGTCGACCAACTTAATCAGCTTAGCCGTTTCGGCGAAAAACTGCGCATAAAGGACCGGGTCCTGGCGCTGCTGGTGCGAATCGGTCTCCCAGGAGCCGTAGCATTCGTTGCCTACTTCAAAATGGTGGAATGGGTAGGGAGCCGAATGGCTTGCACGTAGGCGGTTGAGGCCATCGTCGTGTGTCAGAGGGGTGGATGCTCGGAGCGATGCCCAATAACCGGCCGTCTTCCAGTCTTTTCCCGAACTGTCTGATCCGAGGACGATATTGGATGAAGGATTGGCTTCGCAATAGGCTGCCCAGGCCGCGGCCATTTGTGGCGAGCCGGTTCCATAGTTGACAATAATCACTCCGTCGCCGTGCAACGCCTCGACCAGTGCGCCGAACTCCCTGGTCATCGGCATCCCCGGCCATCGCGGTTTTGTCCAGTCGAAGCCGTCCGCCCATGATCCGCCGGGATAGCGAAAGGATCGGGCGGACGTTTTTTCGAGCAGCTTGACAGTGATGGGAGCGCCCAGTTCGCTGTCCCATGCCGCCGTGTTCAACCCGAACATCTGCTGATCGATCGTCCGGATAGTCGATCTGCTGTCGACCGTGAGAGTGACATTAATTTGTCCGGCATCTGCAGCCGAAAGTGTACTGAGGAAGATGACAGATAACAAAGCGGCGAGCGCCGGCCGAGTGCTGCGACGATGGACGAAAACCATGCTCCCTGTTATACACCGGTTGGGGTCATTATATGAACTGCTTTTGAGACGACTTCAGCCCTCAGTCGGTCAACCATTCCGATCACCTCGCCGTCATATTCGAACTGCTGCGGCACAGGCAGCGATATATCTATCGTGCGGCATTCGAGCATATCGAATGTCGGATCGGACTGAGGAACTCCGCCGATCAGTGTTTCCGCCATCAGCCGAGCGAATTCAACTGTCGATGCCGCCTTCAAGATTCCCACCTGAATAATCCCATCGTCGGGGATAGCCGTCGGGAAAGCATTGATATTGATCCCGAGAAATCCCATATTCGCGATGAGGATCGACCTTGCCTGGACTACCATCTCTTTGCCGTTGTCCAATGTGATGAAGGCATCGAAAAGCTCGCCTTCCAAATGCTGGACCGCCGTCCAGATATAGGCAAGGCGTCCAAATCGCTGCTTCGAATCGCGGTCGGTGCTTTCCATGACCGCCGCATCGAAGCCCAGTCCCCCCATGACTGCAAAGTAATGGTCCTCATTGTTTACCTTGACAAGATCGATCGACCGCGGCGCGCCCCCTAATGCGGCGGTGACGGCTTCATCGATCTGCATCGGAATCCCCAGGTTAATGGCCAGCAAGTTGCCGGTTCCGACAGGGATGATGCCAATTGGAACCGTTGTCCCTATGACGGCGTTTACAACTTCCATAATGGTTCCGTCGCCGCCTGCGACAATAATCAGGTCCGCGCCGGATGCGATAGCATCGGCAGCGACGGTTGCGGTGGAAACTGCCAGGTCGGTATGGTAAAACCGAACTTCAAAATCGATTTCGCCGGCGTGTCCTGCTATTTTCGATTCTACTGACGAAATTTCAGGGCCGATCGATGCCGGATTTAATATTGCCATGACGTTTGTCGGCCGCCTTGTATCGGGCGCTGCGTCGATTATCGGATGCATGTGGGAATATACCCAATGAAGGAATTTTGAACATCGACGTGGAAAAGCGGGCAATTATGGGAAATCGACGAGTTATCGCCGCGTCGAACGCGGAACAACTAAGCACACTGGCTGGGAACATCTTGATCGATGTGACGAAGAAGGCGGTACAGAACCGGGGGCGGGCTGTGATCCTCGTTTCCGGCGGGACGTCCATCTGGAGATCGTACGAGGCCTTCGGAAAATCGACGGATGTCGACTGGACAAAAGTTTTTGTCTTCTGGGGCGACGATCGTTTTGTCGAACCGGAAAACCCTTACAGCAACTACGGGCAGGTGCGCGATGCCCTGCTTTCGCATGCGAAAGACCTGCCGAAGGAAAATGTCTTCCCGATCAATTCCAGTGCATCGACCCCGACCCAGTGCGCTGAAGAGTACTCGCGCACGATCAAAGAGTTTTTCGATCTGGCCGACGGTCAGTGGCCTGTATTCGATCTTGCCCAAAACGGAATGGGTCCCGACGGTCACACGGCATCGATCTTCCCGCATTCTCCGGCAGTCCATGTCGACGATCGCATCGCCGTTATGAACCATGCTTCTCTGAAACCCTGGGTTGACCGAATTACTCTGACCTTTCCTGTCTTTAACCATGCGCGCACCGTCCTCTTCATCACCAGCGGCGCCGCAAAGGCAACAACTCTTAAAGAAGTTCTAGAAGGTTCCCCAAATCCTGACGAACGCCCCGCCGCCCATATAAACCCAATAAATGGTCAAGTTCTTTGGCTCATAGACGAATCCGCTGCCTCCGAACTAACCATCCCCCTGGAGACCGACTACTAACACGGATGCCGCCTTTCGTGACCTGTCCAGTTCCGGAGATTGAGATCTCTTCCAGAGGTTGATTGTGTCCAGATGTTAAGGAGGCACCATTTGGCAGATACGGAAGTTGACGAACTGTGCACTCGCATATACCAGCAGCATAAGCGCGCGCTGGACCTCATCTACGAAGGAGCGATTCCCGTCGTTCGTACACGGGGATCTAGCGATAATCCGAGCAGCGGTAAGTAAAGAGTTCGGAATTTAGCATGGGTGTTTCGGCTTTGCTCAACACGACACTTTCGGGGTGCTTTGTTGTGTAATAGGAATGACCTGTTCCTTTGCCGTCTCAGAATGCTGGACATCGAAATCCTTAACTTGACAATCGTACGGGTGTTTTGTATACTGGCAATGCAGGGATTGTCATTCAACCAGGCGTATTTACCTCGGATGTACGGCGGCTCAAGAAGGTCGGGAGGAACTTTGGAAAAAATCTATACCATGGGAGGGCGCCGACTGGTCGGTGAGATCGCGCTCAGCGGCAGTAAGAACGCTACTCTCGCCATTCTCGCAGGGGCATTGCTGCCTGCAGCGGGTGAAACTGTCCTCACAAATGTCCCACGGATCAGCGATGTACAGATTATGTGCGACATGCTGAACCGACTGGGTGTCAAAACAAATTTTATAGAGCAAAACACTCTAGTGCTCGACTCGACCAACCTGGTTTCGCATGAAGCTCCCTACGAGCTGATCAAGAAGATGCGCGCCTCGTTTTCCGTTCTCGGACCGCTTCTCGCTCGCTTTGGACGGGCCCGTGTGGCGCTGCCCGGAGGCTGCGATATCGGCGCCCGGCCAGTTGATTTTCACCTGAAGGGCCTGGAGCAGATGGGGGTCACTATCACTGTCGAGCATGGCTTCGTTGAAGCTATAGCCCCGAACGGCCTGGTTGGAGCCAAAATTTACCTCGATTTCCCAAGTGTCGGAGCCACGACCCACCTTATCACCGCGGCGGCGCTGGCCAAGGGAACGAGTACAATTACGAACGCGGCCGAGGAGCCGGATGGTATCTCCTGCGCGGCTTTTATTAATCGGCTTGGTGGACGAGTCGAAGGCGCCGGAACCAAGACCATTCAAATTGAGGGTGTTTCGCAGCTAACCGGAGCCGATTTCTGGATGGATTCCGATCGTATCGAGGCCGGAACGTACGCGGTAGCTGCTGCTATCACAGGCGGGGATGTCTACATTCGCGGCGCAATCGAAGAGCATGTCGAACCCGCGACATTGAAGCTGCAGGATTCTGGAGTCGATGTGGTCTTTGACAGGGGAGGTATGCGAGTTTCCGCGCCTCGACCGCTCAAAGCGACGAATATTAAAGCATCTCCGCATCCAGGGTTTCCGACCGATCTTCAGCCTCCATTCGCTGCAATGTTAACTTTGGCTGACGGAGCGTCCGTAATCACGGAAACAGTGTATGAGCGACGCTTTAAGTATATTGATGAGCTTGCCCGAATGGGCGCCGATCTTAAAACAGAAGGTAATATAGCCGTCATCACCGGTGTAGAACGTCTGACAGGAGCGCCTGTCGCGGGATCGGACCTGCGTGCGACTGCTGCATTGATTCTTGCAGGACTCGCAGCACAGGGAAAATCCGAGATCAGCGGTCTACAATATCTTGATAGGGGCTATGAAAAGTTTGCTGAAAAATTGCTGGGTGTCGGCGCCGAACTGTGGCGGGCGGATGAGTCTTCTGAAGCCGGAAGGAAATAGTTTTCCGTGCTTTATCTAAACCAGGACATCGGGATTGACCTCGGGACAGCGAATGTCCTGGTGCATTTGCGCGGCAAAGGCATCGTTATGCGCGAGCCTTCCGTTGTTGCGATCGACCTCGTCACCAAAAGAGTGAAAGTCATCGGCGAGAAAGCCCGAGAGATGCTCGGGCGTACTCCGGTCAATATTGTTGCGGTGCGTCCCATGACCGACGGAGTCATCGCGGACTACACTGTCACCCAAAAGATGCTCGAGTATATCTTCCATAAGATATGCGGCGGGAAGCGGATCTTTAAGCCTCGAGTTCTTCTCTCCGTTCCTTCCGATGTCACCAGCGTCCAGAAGCGTGCGATACGCCAGGCTGCGCTCGGAGCGGGAGCACGGATTGCACTGACGATCGAAGAGCCGATGGCCGCGGCTATCGGCGCGGGTCTCCCGATCTCATCGCCCGGCGGCAACATGGTTGTCGATATCGGCGGCGGGACCACCGATATCGCGGTACTCTCCCTCGATGGAATCGTCTTGTCGCGCTCGCTGCCGGTCGGCGGTATCAAGCTCGACGATAACATTATCCGCCACGTCAAGAACACTTACAATCTTTCGATCGGCGATCGCACCGCGGAGCAAATAAAGATCGCAATCGGTTCGGCAACTCCGCTGGATAACGAAGTCACCCTGGAGATCAGAGGCAGAGACCTGGTAAGCGGCCTGCCGCAGACTGTGGTGATCACCTCTGAAGAGGTTCGCGAAGCGATGGCCGAGACTATTCAGCAGATTGTTGGACGGGTAAAGAGTGTGCTCGAGAAAACGCCGCCGGAACTCGCATCCGACATAATCGAGCGCGGTATTGTCTTGACCGGAGGAGGAGCACTTCTCCGCCATATAGACAAACTCATCTCCGATGCCACTTGTGTGCCGACACATATTGCGGACGATCCTATTTCCTGCGTCGCTATCGGCGTCGGACGAGCCCTCGCGGAACGTCGGGGTATCTCGGAAGATTTGATACCTGCGGTTTAACTTTAGTCAGGAGTTAGTGACGTGATTTCACCGAAGTCGGTGTTTGTGTTCGCTGCCGGATGCATGGTCGGTATCTTTTTGGCCGGTGCGCTGATGTCGCAGAGGGTCAAAGCGAGCGCTGAGATAATGCCGGCGGGTCCGTTTGCCGATGTTCCGGCGGGCCATGTTGCGGCGGCATCGGTTGCAAGCCTGAAAAAGAAGAACATTATCACCGGCTATTCGGACAACACCTATCGCGGAACGCAGCCAGTGACACGGTATGAAGTAGCAATCGTTCTTGCGCGATTCGCACAATATTACGATACGAGCAAGGCGCCTCTAGCCACAACGCAGGTTCCAATCCCTGGTTCCCCAGCCTGGGCCTCACCGTCGCGCAGTTATCTTGCTTCGAACCTCTTCATTCCGCCGACATCTCCGACCTTTACTAAGGACGGTAACTCACCGGTACCTGCGGGAGAATTTGCCGACGATGTCTCGTCTGTCATCGATCGCATCACCGATCGATCCATGCCTCTCCAGCATCCCTGATGGACCAAATGGGCGGGCCGGCGCTGGTTATCGCTAACGGCGCTCTGCCTTCGGATAAGGTACTGGCGTCACTGCTTACAGAGAATCCGTTCATTCTTGCAGTGGATGGCGGCGCCGACAAATTGCTGAGTCGGGGCGTGCTTCCCGATGCGGTACTTGGCGATTTTGATTCGCTTTCGACGGATTTCCCACAATCGGTCGAACGAATCTCCGCGCCCGATCAGAATTTTACAGATCTCGATAAATCGATCGCTTATCTTGTTGGCCATGGTTATGAAACAATCTGGATCGTCGGCGCCACCGGAGACCGTCTTGACCACACGTATGGCGCCCTTTCCACGCTTTTGAAATATGGCCAGACAGCCGACATTGCTTTGATCGACGAAATCGGGGAAGCGCGCGTCGTCCTGGGAGAGAGCACATTCGAGACTTCTATAGGCCAGACAATCTCACTCATGCCGCTAAGCGATATTCCCAACGTG
>PLAD01000087.1 GCA_003134215.1 Armatimonadota bacterium | reverse complement strand
GATATAGCCGCATCCAACGTGGCGCGTATCGCACTCGCGATCGCCCGATCGTTGGATCGCCCGTGTCCGATGAACGCGACGCCGTCGATACCCAGAAGCGGAGCTCCGCCTGTCTCGGCGTAGTCGAACTTCGCCATGNNGCAGATCAACAATGAATTCGCCGATTCCCTCCGTCGCCTTCAGAAGTACATTTCCAACGAAACCGTCACAGACCACCACATCGGTGGCGTGATCGAAAAGATCCTTCCCCTCGACATTTCCCGCGAAGTTCAGGCCGCTTTGTTCCAGCAGTTTGTAGGCCGCTTTGGTCAGTTCGTTTCCTTTGCCCGGCTCGCTGCCCACGTTGAGCAGGCCGATCGAAGGATTCGGCAAATTAAAGACCTTCTGCGCATATATACTGCCCAGGAGAGCGAATTGATGAAGGTTGTGCGGCGAACAGTCCATCATCGCCCCAGCATCAAGCAACAGCGCCTTGCCCTTAAGAGTAGGCATGATAGTTGCAATTGCCGGACGTTCAATGCCAGGGATACGTCCAATATCGTACAGGGCGATTGCCATTGCCGCCCCGGTGTTTCCGGCAGAGAACGTGGAATCGACTTCGCCTGACTTGACCATCTTCGCACAGACCACCAGTGATGAGTCGCGCTTACGCTTCATCGCCTGTGCGGCGTGCTCATGCATCTCGATCGCCTCTGAAGCGTGGACGATTGAAATAGAATCAGAAACTTGTCCACCCGCCAACTCCAGTTCGGAGCGGATTGCAGACTCATTCCCAACCAAGACGATATGATCTGAAAAATCAATTTGCGCGGAGACTCGGAAAGCCCCGCGCACAACTTCCCTGGGAGCGAAATCACCCCCCATGGCATCTACTGCGACACGCATGGGTAGTTAAGCGTCCTGCTCCTCAGTCTCCTCCGGCTTGGCTCGTTTAGAGACGTCAACAACTTGACGCAGCGACGAGCCGGAACCATAGTGTCCGCAGGTGGGACAAACATGATAGTTAAGGCGCGGACTTGCACATCGCGGGCACAAGGACAACGACGGCGGGGTCAACTTATAGTGTGTACGGCGTTTTCGTGTTCGCGCATTGGAATGGCGACGTTTTGGTAATGGCATCGAAAAAATACTCCTCTGACAAATATGCTTTAGTTGCGCGACTCTTTCTGTTTGATCAGATCTGCGAGCCTTGACAGAGGCTTGCTGGTCGACTGGCTATTGCAACGACACTCGGTCTCGTTGCGGTTCTTTCCGCAGGCAGGACACAGTCCTTTGCAGTCCTCCTGGCACAACGGGCTAAGAGGTATATCGAGAATGGCGGCCTGCCTTATCAAGACGCCGAAGTTCATCACTCGCCCTTCGAAAAGGCCGGGCGGAACTTCATTTTCCATATCTTGGACAACATGTGCGAGATTATCGTGAGTCGTCCCTGCATCTTCGGCATCGCTAAGACTGTACTCTTCCTCAATTTCACCGTCAATCGGAAAGTACATTTCGGTTAAACACCGTCCGCACTCCAATTCGACTGACGTGCTGATACTGCCTCTGATTACAAGGGCGCTTCCACCGTTCGTGACGGTGAATCGGCCAAAGACAGGCGAGACATACTTGACGTCGTCGTCCTGAAAAGGCCGCTCCTTCACTTCAAAAGTCTTTGTCATGCCCGTATTGCGCATGATTTCGGTTAGATCGTATCGCAGCATAATTGGGTTCCTGATGCAGCATTCACTGCTTGAGGCCGACCCATTATACCTCTGCTCTTCAGCAAATCAACATTTGCCGTTGAAAGAGGTCGACCGTTACCTGCGGCGGGCGGCGACAACGACCGCTCCTACCGAATATGACTCTATATGACTCTTGAAAGTTATCGCCTCGTCGACGCCATCTCGCCCGAAGATGTTCCGGTGCGGACCTGGCCGCTGGGCTGTGCTTCCGATGCCGGACTGCGCTGTTCCAACTTATTCCGGCCACGCTGAACTGTGATAATCGTGTCGGTAAGAATACGCTCAATTCGCGACAGCTCTTCCCGTGCATACTCGTCCGCACCACGGCGCATCTCCTTGGCGTCGGCTTCCGCGCTTGCTACCATCTCGCGGGCTTGCGCCGTAGCCAGGCGCATCACTTCGCTTTCGCTCAGCAAGTGCTCCGCCCGCCTGGTCGAATCTGTAATGAGCTTGTCGGCTGCCAGCTTAGCCTCATGGGTCAGTTGATGCGCTTGCGCCTTCGCCTCAGCAATACTCTTGTTCGCTCTAATTTCGGATTCCTGAATCAGGTTTTTGATCTTCGCCTCAGTATCGCGCCTGAGCTTCTCCGTTTGCAGATGCGCCGCTTCAATGACTCGCTGCGCTTCGGTTTGAGCCTCGCCTACCGTCTGTTCGGCTGCTTCACGCGCGCCGCCGACAATCCGTTCACTCTCTTGATTGACACGGTTGGCCTTCCGCATCTCGTCCGGAAGAGATGCCCGCAGCTTGTTTGTAAGCTCAAAAAAGTCTTCACGACTGATCATCGTCAGGCCAAACATGTGCTTGCCTTCTTCGATCAGGCTTTCGATTTCATCAAGCAATTTATAAGTATCTATGGCGCAATCTCCTTTACCGCGGGATTGATTCCACGGATTGTTGACATAAAAAACAGTACTGAGATGTTACTTGGGAGGAACAACAAACTTCGCCCTTACGTCCTCCAATACCACATCGGGAACCAGCCCATCGATGCGGCCCTGCAGACGTGCAATCTCTTTTACGATCGACGACGACAAAAACAGGTGTTCCGTACTCGTCATCATGAAAATTGTTTCAATCGCGGGATTGAGGTGTCGGTTAAGCTGAGCCATCTGAAACTCATACTCAAAATCCGAGACCGCGCGGAGACCCTTAACTATTACTCCGGCTCCNNGCCGAGCTTATCCGTATAGTCTACCAAAAGCCCCGACGAAATGCAAGCTACTTTGACATTATTGAGCCCCTCGGCATCGACTGTTTTTTCCAGCAGCGCGACTCGCTCCTCGTAGCTGAACAGAGGCTCCTTCGAGCTATTGACCGCGACCAGCACGACCAGCGATTCATAAAGCGCCGCCGCACGAGAAATGATATCGAGATGTCCGCTCGTTATCGGATCGAAGCTGCCTGGATACACTGCAATCATTAATGAATCATTGGCCTTTGTAATGAGTTAGTTTGTCCCGTTGAACTCAATCATCGATCGATATCGCCTCGTCAGCTCACCCCGCAGCCGTTCATGATCAGGCGCTGTAAGTCCTGGGTCGCGCTGCAGCAGTGCAAACGCCTCCTCGCGCGCCGCAAGCAGGATCGACGAATCGGTTAAAAGATCGATAAACGGCAGCAAGTCCAAGCCGGATTGGCGCGTGCCGAGAAATTCGCCCGGTCCGCGCAGCTTCAGATCCTCTTCCGCAACCTTGAAACCGTCGTTCGTGCTCTCCAAAACACGCAACCGCGCGCGCCCCTCTTCGGTCTTCGGGTCCGCAATCAATATACAGTAAGACTGTTCAACTCCACGCCCCACCCGGCCGCGCAGTTGGTGCAGCTGCGCCAGCCCGAAGCGGNNGCCGAGCCGCGCCCCACGCGCCCACGCAGTTGATGCAGCTGGGCCAGCCCGAAGCGGTCGGCATCTTCGATGACAATCACTGAGGCGTTCGGCACATCGATACCTACTTCGATCACCGTGGTCGACACTAGAATATGCAGCTTGCGATCGCGGAAGAGCTCCATCACATCTTCCTTCTCCGCTGTCTTGAGCTGACCGTGCATCAGGCCGATATTAAACTCCGGATATACATACTTTCCCAAATGCAGCGCAAGCTCCGTCGCCGCTCGCGCCTGAAGTTTTTCGCTTTCTTGTATCAACGGACAGATAAAGTATGCTTGACGCCCCTCATTGACCAGGGCGCGGACCTTATCGTATACCGCTGGTCGGTCGCCTGTTGGCTTTGCGTGAGTACGAATCGGCTTCCTGCCCGGCGGAAGCTGATCAACAATGCTGACATCGAGGTCGCCGTAAATGGTCAAAGTCAAAGTCCGCGGAATCGGTGTCGCCGTCANNCCGAACCGATGCTGCTCGTCGACCACTGCGACACCTAACTTACGGAAGACAACATCGTTCTGTATGAGCGCGTGCGTACCAATGACGATATCGACCAGTCCACCGGCGGCTTCGGACAGGATCTGATCTTTGTCCTTCTGCGTCAGACTCCCGGCTAGCAGAACTGTCTTCACTCCGAGCTGCTGCAGCGTCTTATGCACCGTCATGTAGTGCTGCTCCGCAAGCAGTTCCGTCGGCGCCATCATCGAGCCCTGAAATCCGTTGCGCACGGCAATCAGCAGTGCGGCAATTGCGACAACTGTCTTTCCAGCGCCGACATCTCCCTGCACCAGTCGGTTCATCGGAAGCGGTTCGCGCATGTCTGCGGCGATCTCCTCTATGACCCGCGCCTGGGCCTCTGTCATTGCGAACGGCAGTACGCGTACCAGTTCGGCAACAGCTTCGCTGGTGCTTGTAAATGCAGTTCCGGAGTGTTTTTTCGCCTGCCGCTTCTTTGCGGCGAGCAGCAGTTGAAGGTTGAAAAACTGATCGAAACCGAACCGACGCTCCGCAGCCAGTCGATCGCTCACTGATGCGGGGAAATGGATGCTGCGATAGCTTTCTGTCAGATCTGGCAGGTTTTGGCGGTCGACTATATCTTTTGGGACATTGTCTTCGAGGAGATCAAGCAGAATGCTGACCGCCGACCACATCGTTTTTCGGATACGGTTCTGCGAGATGCCCTCTGCGACAGGATAGATTGGCACGATCCGTCCCGAAGATAGACTGTCGTCCCGATCATCGAGCACTTCCCACTCGACATCCGTCAATTCGGTCCCGCGTCCGAAATTAAGCCGCTGAACTCGACCGTAAGCTGCAATAGTCTGGCCCGTCAGCTTCTCCATCTGCTTCTTCAAATACCACTGGTTGAAGAAGATCAGGGAAAGAACCCCGGTTTCATCTTTCACTGCAACACGGGTAATCACCATCCGGCTGCGAGTCGGGATATTTTCGACGCCGGCGATCTTTCCTGAAACGGTAACCATTGTTCCGGGAACGACATCGCCGATTGGGGTAAATGCGGTCCGGTCTTCGTAACGTCGCGGAAAATGCCGGAGAAGATCGAGGACTGTAATCAGCTTGAGACCTTTGGCAAGGGCGGCGGCGAATGACTCTGAAATGAAAGGGACATCGGGCAGCGGACTATCGAGACTTAAGCTTTTAGCGGCCTTCTCAGCAGTCTTCAATCATTCGCCCTCATACAACAAAACGCCGAGAAAATCTAGGTGAAGTAGCACTAACCACTACAACTACTAGATGTAGACTCTCTGTAAGATTATATACCTAATTCTCCGAGATGTCAACTCAATTTTGCGGCTTCTGAGCAGGCGGCGACGAATTGGTTGAAAAGTTCCTGCGCCAAGGGGTCGCCGGCCTGGGCAAGCAGTTCTGGATGCCACTGGACTGCGAAGTAGCTGCTTGGGTTTTTGCTATCTTCGATCGACTCTACGAGGCCGTCCTCGCTCACTGCCGCGGCGGTAAGGCTACCAGCAACTCTGCTTACCACCTGACGATGCAACGAATTAACAGTTAATTCACTTCGACCGAGAAGCTGCGTGATCCGGCTCGTCGGCGCGAGGGCCACTTTGTGCACTTCGAAATCCTCCGGCTCCATGTTGTGCTCGATATTTGTCTTAACTAGGTCGTCGTAGTGGATCGCTAGGCTCCCGCCGCGGTAGACATTCATCACCTGACACCCACGGCAGACCCCGAAAACCGGCTTACCCGTCGCTTCGGCGTGCTTCAGCAATTGGTAATCCACGGCATCCCGAAGTTCGTCGGAGTAGCCTCCCGCTGGACGAACTTCGCCGTAGAGAGATGGGTCGACATCGGCGTAGCTCCCGGTAATAATAAACCCATGACAGAGATCAGCGAGCGGGAGTACGTCCTTGATGAGCGGAATGAGCAGCGGTACTCCGCCTGCGCGCTCGACGCTCCACGAATACTCCGGACTCTGCGTAAAGACAGCATCCTTGACTACTCTCTGTACCGGCATCCCTATGATAGGTGAAATCTGCTTGTTCATTTTAGACGTACGAGCTCATTCATAATCGTATCCTGGATTCTGTTCACTTGCTCCACCGGACAGGCGAAGTTGTTGTTCAAAATCGAAAAGGCCAGCAGATGCCCCGACTTATCGGTGACATACCCGGAAAGCGCATGGCAGAACCGGACAGTTCCGGTCTTACCATGCACATTGCCGGCGGCCGCAGTCCCAATCATCCTGTGTTTAAGAGTGCCGTCGACACCGGCAATCGGCAGGGAGTTGTAGTAAGTCTGAAAATCGGGCTTTGTTTTCATCGCAAGCAGCAGCTTAATCACAGCATGCGCTGAAACCTGGTCAAGCCGGGTCACACCCGATCCATCGGCAAAGATCAGCTCGTCTGGGTTAATCCCGCAGGAAGAGAAGAAGCCGGTCTCTACAGCGTCTCCGAAAGCAAAAGTCCCGCCTTGCCCCTTCACCGCCCCAAGCAGCCGTACCAGGGTTTCAGCCTGCAGGTTGTCGCTCGGCTTATTCATCAGCCGAATGTAGTCGCTCATTGGGACTGAGTCATGCTCCGCCAGCTTGACGGCACTTGACGGCGCCGCGCCTAGTATCGGTTTGCCGTCGACCTTGATTCCAGCATCCGCCAGATCCTGCGTTAGCAAAGTCGTGCAGTAGAGCGGCGGATTGTCGACAGTGATATTGATTGCCGGAGCGGCATCACCAAACTTAATTGTGCCCGAAACATCGACCTCATTTTTGTCGTAAGGCCGCTGCACCAGGATATTGGTGACTCCATCCGCCCCCACCGTTGTCGCAGTGTCGACAATTGGTATATAATGCGTCGCTGGGATCAATGTCACCAGCGGAGTTGAGCCTACACTCGATCCTCCGACCACCCCGACGCCAACAATGCCTTCGTTCACTTCCAGCGCAGCTATCTGCGCCGCATAATCGTCGCTCAGGTAATCGACTCCCCACCCTTCTGGATACGGGCCGTCGGTGAATAAGGTCGAGTCCCCGACGATGTTCCCGGTGATCTCCTTGACTCCGGCCGCCTTCAAGGTCGATACAAACGATGCGAGGTCGTCTAGCGATAGCACTGCATCCCCGCCGCCCTTTATATAGAGGTTGCCGTCGACAACACCTGCGGGGTTTGGTGACGAATCAGCAACAATCAGGGTTGGGATCGTATAGCTGTCTCCTAGAATTTCCAGCGCCGCCGCGGATGTGAATAGTTTTCGGTTGGAAGCAGGTATCAATCGCGTGCCCTGATCGTGCTGCAAAATAACCCTGCCGTCTTTCGTATCGACGATCATCAGCCCGGTAATACTGCCGGCCAGCGCTGGATCGTTGATCAGCTCCTTGATTTCCGCCGGAATATCGTCGGCAAACCCTTCCGTAGCGACACCGTTGCCGTGGCTCTCCAGATCGGCGAATACCGGCCGGACGAGCACAGCGCAACACAAATAGGCAACGAAAGCCGTTAGCAGCATCAAAGGAAGTCGGCAAGAAGTCATTAGAGCTCCAAAACAAAAGCGGTACCAGATTCTACCTGATCGCCTTTGCCGTATGGCGTAACGACGGGCTCGCACGACGCACGTTCGGATGGAATAGCGACGGAACTAACGCCGCGTTGCCGACAGAGTGCTTATATCGGATTTTTTGGGAGGACCAGGATAGAAAGCTAATCGCGTCACATGAGCAACATTAATGAGCATCAGGCCGCCATCGATCCGATCTGCATGCAGTGAAGGTGAGTTTAGTAACTGACGAGCAGCCTGTGTCGCGTCGATGGCAACCATTTCGGTGGAAGCAGTGACGACATCCCAGATAATGCGCTGCCCCGTGATGAGGTGGAGTACCGTGAAGCCCTCTTGCCGCAGTCCCGGTTGTTGGGATGCCAGCACGCGCTCTTTCGTCAGAACCCCATCGTTAAGAGCGCTCTCGAAATGCTCTTCGGTAACCTCGGTAACACTCTTTGCCCCCCTCATGTAAGGCCACTTTGGGGTCCCCGGACCGCTGATGTCGATCCTGACGATTGCAGTGGTTCGGTAAGCCGCTAGGCAGTTTTGCTCGGATACGATAAGCGACTGCCCTAAAAAAACCTTGTCCGATTTCAAGTGGTCGATCAGCACCCGAGCCGCTTCCAAACTATCGATAGAGAAACGTTCTCGAACACCATTAACAAATTGAAATTCAACATCTAAAACTGTTTCGGCCACGTCAGTCTCCTCATCCTCCGCTCAACCGCTTCGTGCTTGCCGCTGCACGGATACTCGATCAAGTCTTCGCATTCTTCGTTTCGCCGACCAGATACGCCACCGTGGTCCCCACTGCCTCAGCGTAAGCAATCAGGGTATGTACATCGAGGACCACCTGTCCTGTTTCGTACTGGTCGATCGTCTTTGGCGATTCACAGATCAGCTCCGCGACCTGTCTCTGCGATTTGCCTGCATCTTCACGTGCGCGCCTCAGCCTGGCGCCTATCTCGATGGAGTTTAGACGCTTGCGAAGAGATGATGTAAGGGAACCCTTCTTCAGTCCGAATGCGCGCTCGACAATTTCAATTTGTGCCAGCGGGAAGCCTTCGCGCTCCCATTCGATGATGTCATCGACTGTGAACGATTCCACTCCGCCGGTGGCCGCAGTCAGCATGCCGGCGACATCAACGGCCGACAGATCCCGCTGGACCCGGTAGGCCCTGACCCTTTCACTCGCAAGCCGACCGCGTCTGATTTGTTCTCTGGATATTGTCTGTAGATTTATGCCCTTAAACATGTAAGATAGTTTCTACACCGTAGATGTCCGTACTTAACGAACAAGCCGCTGAAGTTAAGCACCATTATTCTACCGCCCCCTGGATGGCTCCTTCCTTTGTTGGTTAAGAAACGGAATAAATTTTCGCTCAATTCCAAACCCCTACCCAAAAGCAAACCACCAGCATCCTATCATTTCAACTTCACCGCGAGGTTTACGAGCGGTGCACGGAGAGAGTTCTCCGTTTCGCTCCATCCTCGCTACAGTCGCGATGACAAATTCATGCAGCTGGGCTCTATTTTTGTCGGTGTCAGAAAAGGTCCGGTTTAAATGGTGTTTTCAAGGATCTCGATTTCCTTTTTGATTAAGCGGGCGGCTCTTCCGGTTTCGTATTTGCTGCCCGGGTAGTGCAGCTCGTTTAGCATCCAGGGGTTGGCGCAGTCAATTTTATTGTTGAGATAGATCATAATGTGCACTTCGTCATCGGAGAGGCATTCGACGCTGGCTATGGGCTGCGGCTGTTCTGGCTCTATCGGGGCGGTGTCCCGGCCAAGTTCGATTGCGATGGCGTCTACAAGGCGGGTGAGTTCTCGCAGGGCGGCGTAGTCGACGCGGTATTCGACGATTTCCCCTTTCTTTGGTTTTGGTGGTGCGCTAGATCATCAGGCCGATGTCGCCGCCTGGAACATCGGGGTCGGTGGCGGCGGCGCGCTGCTTGATGATCCTTATCAGCCAGGCGTACCGTTCGAGCTTTTCGGAGAGCCGCGCTCCACGCGTGGTCAGGAAGGGGTCTTGACGAGCGCGGCGAACGATTCGCGGAAAGCCAACCCGCCGGATTTTCCGCTGCGGATTTATCTCAAAATGTGGACTCGGAAGCTACGACATCTTTGGTCCAGACGACGAATCACGGCATCCTGTTTGTTGACAGGCGGCTGTCAACGAAGGTAGAATACCGCGAAAGTTTGGAGGGGTTATGTGGACAGTACAATCATCCTAGGGGGCAACAAGAGAGCGCGGCAGACTTACGGATTTGATGATGTTGCATTGGTGCCTTCAACACTTTCCGTCGATCCGCGCGACGTGGACACGAGCTGGCAAGTTGGTAATCACAAGTTTTCCGTCCCTATAATAGCGGCTGCACTGGATGCAGCCGTGAGCCCGAAAGTGGCCGCCGAGATGACCAGACTCGGCGGCTTTGCTGTATTAAATCTGGACGGGCTGCAGACGCGGTACGCCGATGCCGACGCCGCTCTCAATGCGATCGCAGAGGCGCCGGCAGAGAATATCATCTCCTTTATTCAGGACATGTATCGCGAGCCGGTCAAGCTTGAGTTGATTGATAAACGTGTTCGTGAAATCAAAGCCCTGGGCGGCGTCGCCGCAGTTGCTTCGACTCCCGCAAATGCTCCGCAGTTCGCACAGGTTGCAGTCGAGTCGGGCGCAGACCTCTACGTTGTAGCCAGCACGGTCACTACGGTGCAGCACTATTCGACTCACATGACGCCGGTCGATATCGCGGCATTCTGTAAAAGCTCACCTCTGCCGGTCATACTCGGCAACTGCGCCTCTTACGCCGCATGTTACGATCTCCTGGAAGCAGGAGCATCCGCAGTTCTTGTCGGTGTCGGCCCCGGCGCAATCTGCACCACCCGCCGAGTCATCGGCCTTGGCGTCCCGCAAATCACCGCCACCGCCGACTGCGCTGCCGCGAGAGACGATTTCTACGCGAAGACCGGCAAATATATTCCGATCATCACCGACGGCGGTATGCGAAACGGCGGCGATATCAGCAAGGCGATCGCTGCCGGCAGCGATGCCCTCATGCTGGGTTCGTCAATTGCGGCCAGCGCCGAATCGCCCGCCACAGGTTTCTCCTGGGGCATGGCGACATCGAGCGCCGACTTGCCGCGAGGAACCAGAATTAAGACCACTGTCATGGGAACGCTGCAGGAAATCCTGCTCGGCCCTGCACACAAAGATGACGGCACGATGAATCTGGTCGGAGCCTTGAGGCTCGCGATGGCATCCTGCGGAGCAAAGAACATCCGCGAGATGCAGCAAGCCGAACTCATCGTCGCACCGTCCATTCAAACCGAGGGCAAATCAGCCCAGCGCGCCCAGGGCGTAGGACAAGGTCGATAAGTATGCCTATCCAAGCCACACCGTCGGAACTGGTCATTATCCTCGATTTCGGCGCACAGTACACACAGCTGATCGCACGCCGTATCCGTGAGTGTCATGTCTACTGCGAAGTGATCCCGTATGACACCCCTGTTAACAAGATCGTCGCCCGAGAGCCGCTCGCGCTCGTGTTCAGCGGAGGCCCGGCAAGCGTCTACGACCCGTCTGCCCCGCATATCGATCAAGCAGTGTACGACCTTGGCCTGCCGATCCTTGGAATTTGCTACGGCATGCAGGCAATGGCGCAAGATCTCGGCGCTGATGTCGCCGGCGCGACACGCAAGGAGTTCGGCAAGACTCGGCTCGAGGTGGTGACGCAAAACTTGCTGTTCGACGGTTTAAACCCCGAACTCGTCTGCTGGATGAGCCACGGCGACACTGTTGAAAGCCCTCCGCCTGGTTTCGAAGTACTGGCAGCGACCGACAACTGCCCGGTAGCCGCAATGGGCGATCGCGCACGAAAGTTCTACGCAGTACAGTTCCACCCCGAAGTAGTCCACACTCCATGGGGCACGGAAATTATCCGTAACTTTCTCGAGAAGATCTGCGGTGCGACCGGGCAGTGGACTATGGGTTCATTTATCAACGCCCAAATTCAGATCATCCGTGAGCAGGTTGGAAACAAGCATGTCGTCTGCGGCCTCAGCGGCGGAATCGATAGCACCGCGGTAGCCGCTCTCGTCAGCAAGGCGATCGGAGACCAGCTCACCTGCATTTTCGTCAATCACGGACTGCTGCGCAAGGGCGAAGAGGACGATGTTCAGAAGCGGTTCGCGGCGGCGTTCAACATTAAGCTGATCTATGTCGACGCTGAAGAGCGGTTCCTCCGGCGGCTCGCCGGCGTGACCGACCCTGAGCGCAAGCGAAAGATTATTGGCGAAGAATTCGTCCGTGTCTTCGAAGAAGAGGCCTGTAAACTCACTGATGCGGAGTTCCTCGCGCAGGGAACTCTCTACCCCGATGTCATCGAATCCGGCACAAAAAATGCCGCAAAGATTAAGACACACCACAATGTCGGCGGACTGCCGGAAGACATGAACTTCAAGCTGCTTGAGCCGATGAAGTTCCTCTTCAAAGACGAAGTTCGGGCGGTGTCGGAAGAACTCGGAGTGCCAACCGATCTGGTATGGCGCCAGCCGTTCCCCGGGCCTGGACTAGCAATTCGTATTACCGGCGAAGTCACCAAAGAACGCCTCGACATGCTGCGCTCGGCCGACTGGATCATCATCGATGAGATCAAGCGTTCAGGCCTCTATCGCAAGGTCTGGCAGTCTTTCGCGGTCTTGACACCCGGAACCAGCAGTGTCGGCGTAATGGGCGATCAACGAACCTACGCGTATCCGATAGTCATTCGCGCGGTCACCAGCGAGGATGCTATGACAGCAGAGTGGGCTCGTCTGCCGTACGAAGTGCTGGAGCGTATTTCCAACCGTATCGTCAATGAAGTACCTGGCATTAACCGTGTCGTCTACGATATCACCAGCAAACCACCGTCCACAATCGAGTGGGAGTAATTGATTAGGCTCGTCCAGTCTGCCAACCCTTCGCACAGACGATGGCTGCCATTGGCAAGCCTTCTCATTCTCTCAATTACAAGCGCACCAGTCGACTCCCGCCCGATCACGATGAACGAGAGGATCGCAGAAATCAGCCTGCGCAAGCAGGGTCTGCATACGATCGAGGATCGATACGAAGAGTATCATGCATTGGTTCAGCATCGAATGGCACCCTACTTCAAAGCCGCCGGCGTCCGCTACCCTCCAACAAATCTAGTGCTCGTGGCGATCAAGCAGACAAAAGAATTACAGGTATACGCCTCTTCGGGCGCCGTCCCTTTGCACTTTATTAGAACCTACAAGATTCTTGCGGCAAGCGGAACCGCCGGTCCGAAGGTTCGAGAGGGCGACAAACAGGTTCCGGAAGGTGTCTACAATATCGAGAAGCTGAACCCGAATAGCATGTTCCACCTGGCGCTGCGTGTCCAGTATCCGAACCAGTTCGATGTCGAACAGGCGAATGCTGAAATTCGAACCAACTTGGGAACAGATATCATGATCCATGGCTCCGACCGCTCAGTCGGATGTCTGGCCATGGGTAACGAAGCAATCGAGGATCTTTTTATAGTCGGAGCGGAAGTAGGAGCGCCGAAGATCAAGCTAATCATCACCCCGGTGGATTTTCGCAAGGGCCTGCCGCTGCCGTCCGACACAAAACTCTACCCCTGGAGCCAGGAACTCTACGCACACATTAAGCAAGATCTCCTGGCGCTTCCTCCCGAGCCCTAGAAACCCTGTCCCTTCAGCCAAACTGCACAGAGCGTAGTCCACTGCGACAGGACCGGGTTATCCTCGGCAAGTCCCGCACCATGCGCCCCTTTTGGAAAGACGTGCAGTTCGAAGGGCACTTCGCTTTTGCTGAGAGCTGTCGCGAATAACAGGCTGTTCTCCACCGGCACAGTTTGATCGTCCGCGGTATGCCACAGGAACGCCGGCGGAGTCTCCGGCGAAACCTGGTACTGGTTCGAGAGGCTTAACCGCAGTTCCAGATCGGCATCATCGCCAAGCAGATTACTGACTGTTCCTTCGTGCGTAAACTCGGTGAAGCTGATCACCGGATAGACGAGAACAATTACATCTGGCCTGCTGCTTTCACGCTGCACCGGATCGTCAGCCGCCGGATCACCTAAATCAAAGCGCGTAGCAGCGGTGCCGACAAGGTGCCCCCCGGCGGAAAAACCGATCACGCCGAGTTTAGACGGGTCCAGATTATACTCAGATGCGGACGCTCTTACCCGTCGGATCGCTGTTTGCAGATCATCCAAAGGAGCTGGATGACGATCCGGCGTCAGTCTATACCGCAGGACAAAGGCTGTGATACCCAGAGAGTTAAGCCAGCGCGCAATCGGCTCCCCCTCATGCTCCGCATGACGCCAATACCCCCCGCCCGGACAAACAATAAAACTCGAATGCAATTCCGCCCGCCCGGAAGGGTAATGTACGAGGTCGAGGTTAGTCAATACTGAGTCTCCAATCTTGTCATTGCAGTTTGCTCCGGAGTCATTCACAATTCGATATAGTATAGATTAATTTTTTCTCAGGTTGACGACACCAGCGAAATCGATCATCAAATTAGTTGTTCGCCCACTCGTTCGTTTGCCGCCGCCCCGGTAGTTGCGGATGGCGATGGCGTGACCATCGTGAATGCTGTAAATCCTCATACCGGCTACCCTGTACATAAGGGCACCGTCAATTACTTACGAACCGGTCCGAGCCGCCACGACACTATTATTCTCAAAATGGCACAGGACACTACTTTCCAAATTGTCGCCTTTGCTTCTGGCGGCAGCGCCGAAGACGGATACTATAAGGCGCTTTTGCAAGCCGGAACAACCGACTGGACAGCTAAGGTGAATGTGAAGTTTACGAGTAAGTAGGTTGGACATTGAAATTGCCCAGTAGAACACGCTTGGATCATAAACGACCCTCTCGGGAACCAATGGCTTCAGTAACCTGATTAGGTAGATCAATACATAAAGTAAGAAGGAAATTACAATGAACGTTGTTCTCTATGGAGCTTCCGGCATGATTGGTACGCGTATTCTTGATGAACTGACTTCTCGCGGGCATCACGTTACCGCAGTCGTACGTGACGTTTCCAGGGTGAAGACAGGGCCGCTGGTGACTGCGGAAAAGGGCGACATTTATAGCTCGTCCGATGTTGCATCAATGGTCAAAGGCGCCGATGCCGTGATCAGCGCCTACGGTCCGGGCGTCTCAGGCGATCCAGCGACAGTCATCGAGGCGACCAAATCGCTAATTACTGGTTTGACTGAGGCAGGCGTGAAGCGCTTCATCATGATTGGAGGCGCTGCGAGCCTTTTTGTCGCTCCTGGAGTTACCCTGCTCGACTCGGGACACCTTCCGAAGGAGTGGACTGGAATCGCAACAGCTCACAAGGAAGCGTTAGAAATCTTACGCCCCTCAGATTTGGAGTGGACCTCGTTGAGCCCGGCAGCATTTATCCAGCCCGGAGAACGCACCGGCAAATTCCGATTGGGACAGGACGATCTTATAGTCGACGATAAAGGCGTAAGCCGAATCTCGGCAGAGGACTTCGCAATCGCACTGGTCGACGAACTCGAGACGCCTAAGCATATACGGCAGCGGTTTACGGCGGCGTATTAAGTGCGCTGCGTTAGCCATCCGCCTTATTGAAGAACAGTAAATTGCACCGCAGTCAAGTATAATATCGAACACCTATTTGTTGCAGCGGGGTATTTTTTTTGGAACTGTATGAGTTGACAGCGCGCCAGGCCGGGGCAAAGATTGCTCGCCGAGAAATTAGTGCTCGGGAGCTGACAGAGAGTGTGCTTGGTCGAATTGATCAGGTTGAAGAACAGGTCCATTCTTATGTGACGGTGCTGCGGGATAGTGCACTCGCGCAAGCGGACAGCGTAGATAAGGCACTTCTAAATGGCGAGAAACTGTCACCGGCAGCCGGCATACCAATTGCACTGAAGGACAATCTTTCTACTGTCGGGATAGAAACAACCTGTTCCAGTAAAATCCTGCGTGGATACAAGCCTCCGTACGATGCTACAGTAGTTAATAGTCTTAATGCGGCCGGTGCGGTATCTGTGGGTAAGGCGAACTTGGACGAGTTCGCGATGGGTTCAAGCACCGAGAACAGTGCATTGTTCACTACCAGAAACCCGTGGAATGTCGCCCATGTTCCCGGCGGTTCATCCGGCGGAAGTACAGCGTCGGTCGCGGCCGGCGAGGCATTGTGGTCTCTGGGCTCAGACACAGGTGGAAGTATTCGACAGCCTGCGGCATTCTGCGGCGTTGTCGGCCTTAAACCGACTTATGGCCGGGTATCGCGCTATGGACTAATCGCCTTCGCATCCTCGCTCGACCAGATCGGCCCGATTACCAAGGACGTTTACGACAACGCACTTCTGCTCAACTTGCTCTCCGGCCACGATCCCCTCGACAGTACTTCGTCGACCGAGCCGGTGCCGGATTTCACTCAATCTCTGACAAAGGGTGTCAAGGGACTGCGCCTCGGTATTCCAAAGGAGTACTTCGCCGAAGGCGTCTCAGCCCAGGTAAAGTCAGCTCTCGACACAGCGATCAAGCAGCTTGAAATTCTCGGAGCGATTATCGAAGAAACGAGTCTACCCACCACCGAGTACGCACTCGCCTGTTACTACATCATAGCTCCCGCAGAAGCGTCGTCGAACCTCGCCCGTTACGACGGTGTCCGTTTCGGGCATCGGACCGAACGTGCAATGACCCCGCTTGAGCTGTTCAATAAGACCCGCGAAGAAGGTTTCGGTCCTGAGGTCAAGCAGCGGATCATGATCGGAACTTATGCGTTGAGTGCGGGGTACTACGACGCGTTCTACTTAAAAGCGCAGCAGGTGCGAACATTAATTAAGCGCGAATTCGAAAGCGCCTTTAACAAATACGATGCGCTGATTACTCCGACTGCGCCGACGACAGCGTTCGCGATCGGCGAAAAGAGCGACGACCCACTCGCGATGAAGCTTTCGGACATATTGACTATTCCAATCAATATGGCGGGTATTCCGGCAATTTCGGTTCCCTGCGGCCTCTCCGACGGCCTGCCGATCGGGCTGCAGATAATTGCGCCGTCATTTAAAGAAGAAACTCTCTACCAGGTCGCCTACGCTTACGAGCAATCGACTGAATGGCATAAAAGCAAGCCGAACCTTTAATCATGTTCAGCGGATGGATACAGGAGTTCGATAGCAAAATACGACAGCGTCCTGAAGCGAGGGTTCTCGTCTACTTCGCACTCATCCTGGCGCTTGCAGCCATTCCGTACGTCATTGTAGTCGATAAAGAGCGCTGGCTGCACATCGATCCTGCCGCCTACGACTCGGTCCTCGAAGGCATATTCGCCTCCGCAGCTGTTGCAGCAGTTTTTTTAATGCGCTCGACACCCGGTGCAATGCCGATCGAAAGCTACGGGTTTAGACTGCAAGGTATAGTTACCCAGACCGCGATTGGAGCGGCGGTGGGACTCGCACTAATGAGCGCGATTATGAATGTTCTGCGTGTAACCGGTCACTATGTGATATCGGGTGTTAACCACTCGTTTTCGCCGGTTCAGCCGCTCATTTTGTTCTTATTCGTCGCGATCGCTGAAGAGACCATATTCCGCGGCTTCATATTCACGACGCTTGAAGCAAAGTGGGGCACTTTTATCGCAATCACAACGACATCCCTTCTATTCGGACTGTCGCACCTAGTCGACCCAGTTCCAGGAGTGTCGTTCGAATCTCACCTGCGATCTGCAATTTTTATCGGCGTCGAGGCCGGAATACTACTGAACGCAGCATTTATATTGACCCGGTCTTTGTGGCTTGGTATTGGTATCCATTGGGCATGGAATTTCTTTGAAGGGCCCTTTTACGGAACGAGCGTTTCGGGCATGGACGAATCGGCACCGCTTTATCATGCACATACGGAGGGCGATCCGTTGATCACAGGAGGTGCATTCGGCCCTGAAGGGGGAATCGTTTGTTTGATTATCTGCACATTGGCTGGACTGTACATGCTGCGCCTCGGTATTCGCGCCGGCAACTGGCGACGAAACCCGGAAATAGAGCTGGATTTGCCGCCTGACACAAAAAACAGAGAGGAAGCAGTACGTTAGCCGGATAACGTTTAACGATTGTCGGAGATATTATGAGCAATTTTGAAGTAGTGGTTGGAATGGAATGTCACGCAGAACTGCTGACCAACAGCAAAATGTTCTGCGGGTGTGCCAACGAGTTCGGCGGCGCCCCAAACACGCGCACATGCCCTATTTGTCTAGGTTTGCCGGGCTCGCTGCCAGTCCCAAATGCGCGGGCGATTGAGCTGGTCGTTAAAGCTGCCCTCGCGCTGAACTGCACGATCACGCCCGACTGCCTGTTTTCGCGAAAGAACTACTTCTATCCTGACCTGCCTAAGGGATATCAGATTTCCCAGTATGAGGATCCAATCGGCCGCAAGGGGTGGTTGGATATAACGCTGTCGTCCGGCGAAACCAAGCGAGTTCATATCCGCCGTGTCCATCTTGAAGAGGACACCGGAAAGCTGATCCACGCGGGCGGCAATGAAAGCGAAGTGGACTATAACCGAAGCGGAGTGCCGTTGATGGAAATCGTCACTGAGTTTCCTCCAGATCTGCATTCCGCCGAAGAATCGAAACTCTATCTTGAAAAGCTTCGTGCGATACTGGTCTATCTCGGAGTGTCGGACGGCAAGATGGAAGAAGGACACCTGCGTGCGGAACCTAACGTCTCCATTCGGGAAGAAGGCTCCGATGCGCTTGGTACGAAGACCGAACTAAAGAACCTCAACTCGTTCCGCGCTGTCGAACGAGGGATCACTTATGAATTGATCCGGCAATCGGACGTGGTTGCATCCGGTGAAGCAGTCCGCCAGGAAACCCTTGGCTGGAACGACGCCTCCGGAAAGACGTACCATATGCGTTACAAGGAAGAGGAGCAGGAATATCGCTATTTTCCCGAACCTGACCTCATTCCACTGCACTTTGAACAGGAAGATATCGAACGCTGGCGCGGAGAGCTGCCGGAGCTGCCCGATGCGAAGCGCGAACGGTTCGTCACGAGTTACGGACTGCGTCCATACGATGCCGAAGTTCTTACTTCGTCCAAACCTCTCGCGGAATACTTCGAGGAAGCTGCAGCCGGTGATGTCGACCCGCAGCAGATCGCGAACTATGTTTCGATCGACCTGGCAAAACTGATCAACGCATCCGGTCAAGATATCAGTGCAATCAGAATATCGCCGTCATCACTTCGGGAGCTGATCCAGCTTCGCGACAGAGGCGATATAACCAATAATATCGCCAAGTCAGTGCTAGAAGAGATGTTCAAATCCGGACGGTCCGCTCAGGAGATCATTGATGCCAGCGGTATCAAAGTCGTCTCCGACGAAGGCGTGCTCTATGAAGAGATCGACAAGGTAATCGCCGCGAACCAGGATGTGGTCGCTAAAATCAAAGCAGGCAATGACAAGAGCATCGGCTTCCTCGTCGGCCAGGTGATGA
>PLAD01000068.1 GCA_003134215.1 Armatimonadota bacterium | reverse complement strand
TGTTCCAGGCATACGACATCGATGGAGCGCTCATAGCTTCGCCAATCGCGACATGATCTCGCCGGCCTTAAAGAGTGTTTTCCGGTCGGTGTCGTCGAGCTGAGAAACAGCCTGTGCCAGCCATGCGCGTTTAGCATCGACTGCACTCTTCCGCATCGATGCTCCGTATTCCGTAAGGGCGATAATAATCTGACGACCATCGGTGGCATGCTGCTTGCGTTCGACCAGTCCCATCTCCTCAAGGGATGCGACTACAGCGCCCATCGACTGCGGCTTCATTCCTTCTGAACGAGCGAGGTCGGAAATCGTCGCCGGACCAGACCGATCCAGTCGAGCCATGAGCGAACTCTGCGTCAGTGAAATATCGCTGACCCGACTGCTCGCCCGCACACGCCGAACCAGCAAACCAATAGCATGCGCAAAATCCGCAACTTCCAAATTAAGCTCGTGTAAATCCAACATGTCTATACAATACCGTATATGAAGTTAAACTGTAAAGTTTAACTTCATATACGGTACGTCGGGAGTTGTGTTGAGCTGTATGACTTTCAATCCCTCCGTTACGGGTGGCAAACCACTCCTGCCAGAGCGGCGCGATCGCCTTCAGCGGCATACCTCGACGATGAAAAATCAATACCATTGCCGCAGACATAATCATGCGGCGTGCAGCCGGCGCTGCCGTCAGCCTTCTCTCCAATGAGGTAGCATGAAGATCATATGACTACTGCTACAAAGGCGTTAAGATGGATTTTTGTCGCTGCAGCGATTGGATTGAACATGAAATGCTTTGCTGACTCCTTGTTGCCCGATAAGTTCCAGGCGGTCGATGGGACCCATTTACAAGTGCAAAGCGATCCATCGATTCAGCGTCTTACTCCAAAATGGGGCAACTGGATTAAATGGGGCGATCAAGGTAACGGCGTCTACAACAATCCTGTTATCCCTGCCGACTACAGCGACATCGACTGCATCCGCGTCGGTCCGGACTATTACGCAATCTCTTCGACATTCCAGTTTTCTCCAGGCGTAATCATTCTGCACTCCAAAGATCTGGTGAATTGGGAGATTGCCGGGCATGCTGTGTCCGATATCACTCAAATCGGACCAGAGATGAACTGGGATAAGATGAGTCGATATGGGCGAGGCATCTGGGCAGGCGCGATTCGCTTTCACGATCAGAAGTTTTGGATTTACTTCGGCACCCCCGACGAAGGGTATTTTGTTACAACTGCTCCAACGATCAACGGGCCCTGGTCACCTCTTCATTGCGTAATGCAGCAGGCTGGATGGGATGACTGCTGCCCGTTTTGGGACGATGACGGCCAGGGGTACCTGATTGGCACTCACTTTAGCGCCGGCTACCAGACCTGCCTATTCAAGCTGACTCCTGACGGTCAAAACGTCGTACCGGCATCGAAGATAGTCGTGACCTCCGGCTTTGGACGTGAGGCCAATAAGCTGTACAAAATTGACGGATGGTACTACCACCTCTTCTCGCAAAAAAGCGCCAAGGGGCGCGCCGTATTGATGCAGCGATCCAAGAACATACGGGGGCCTTACAGCGAGCCTCGGCAGCTGAACTACGCAGACAAATTAGATCATGAGCCAAATCAAGGTGGTCTTGTCCAAACAGTCAAGGGCAATTGGTACTTCTTCACGCACCACGGCACGATGGATTGGGAAGGTCGTCCGGATAGCCTCCTGCCGGTGACGTGGATCGACGGCTGGCCGATTATCGGACAACCAAGCGCCAAAGCAATTGGCAGCATGGTTTGGTCTGCGCCGATGCCGGTGCCGCATACTCAAATAATGACGCCGCAAACGAGCGATAATTTTCAGTCGCAAACCCTGGCCCCGCAATGGGAATGGAATTATCAGCCTCGATCCGACAAATGGGCGATCATGGCGGATCCGCCCGCGCTCAGGCTGTATGCATTTCAGCCGCTCATCCCTGATGACTTGCTGGCCGCCGGCAATACACTCACGCAGCGCTCGTTCAGGACAACATCGAACGTCGCCGTCGTATGCATGGATATCACCGGTATGGCGGACGGTCAAAAGGCGGGCCTTGCACATATGACGTCAGGAAAGTACGCCGCGATATCTGTCGTTCGAACCGCCGGCAACGTCACGCTTGAATGGGACGATCAAAGCCGCAGGGTCGTTATCGGCCCGCAAATCGGCGTCTCGCAACTATGGCTTAAATCGGTGTGGGGCCTCGATGGCGTCAGCCGGTTTTCCTACAGTCTCGATGGCGCCGGCTTTACGGATTTTGGTCCGACTTATCAGCTAAAAGGCACTCGCTACAGAGGTGACCGCTTAGCGCTCTATACCTATAACGATAAGTCGGAATCGGGTTTTGTCGATTTCAACGAGTTCAACTACACGTTCGACGGTCCGCTGCGCCGTCCGCTTTCAACGATTGTCCCGTCCGGGTCGTTTACGGTGCCGAAAGGTCAGGGGCGTAAAACCGGGAGTAAGACTGCAGCCTTCTCGACATCCGGTGCTGCACTTAATGACGACGTTCCATAGGCGACCTGCCCGACGCTGCCTCCATTCGCCTTGCTCGCATCGATACAGTAGAGCTGGGCTGTTGACGAAATATTCCCGGTCATCCTGCGATGCGGTCATCTCCATAAACGGCGTCTGGCCAAAAGAAGTCGATGATACTTTCGTCAGCGACCACCCTTGGGCCGGAAAGCAGCTTTTCTGGTCGTGCAAATCGGCCATTCCAGGAGCTTTCACGGAACGAGCCAGGCTCGTGCCTGGCTCGGTTGACGGATACGAATCGTGCGTAGCTCCGGCTAATGCCAGATACGGTCGCCGTAAATGGTCTGAATATACTCGAGCTGCGCGACATGACCGGCTGTGTGAAAAACCGGAAAGGAGATGGCTGCGCCGATCGGAAAGTCGCCGAACGGTGAGTTCCAGATCTCGGCTAATTTGCCTTCCGGTATCCCCTCCAGCCAGGCGGCATAAGCGGCCGAATTGTCTTGGATCAATTTGACTACCTCTTCACGCGAGCGCTGCGGCTTTTCTTGTTCTCGGCAGTAGGCATCCATCTGTGCCGGGTTTGTCGGCGGCATTGGATCAAGGCCGCTCATGCTGCCGTGCAGTGCGGCGATGACATCGGCGCAGTGATATCCAATTTCGAGAGGCGTGCGCGATGTCGGCGACGGTGACCAGTGNNTACCAGTGCAGCTTGTCTTCAGGCGTCTCCGCCAGGTTCTTCAGCAGTCTCCCTACCGTCCGTTCAAACTCGCCCTTAACCGTTTCAATTTGTGTGTTCATGCTTCTCTCCTCCTTTTTCATCAAATTCTTCGTTCATCCGATAGATTCCTGTGCGGGACGCTTCATACTTTTGACAGCGCCGACTCGATCATCTGATCGATCGTCATATTCCAGCCCCGCTGCATGCCGCCGACCATGGAGACACCCTGATCGGAGTAGGCCGTGGCATAAGAAAGAACCGACACTCGCGTTCGGCCGCCGAGATCTTCGAATGTCACCGTCGACGCCCCCTGGATTGCGATACTGCCGGTGCTGTCCAGAACCGAGTTCACCCATCCCAGTCGTGAGAGCAGCTCAATATCGACAATAATGGACGACATCGCGTGTTCGTCTCCATCCGGGCTACGCATGACCAGATAGATGCTGCCGCCGGGCCGAAAATCGATCTCGCACCGTGGGCAGGTATACGGTCGCGGCGCGAACCATTCCGCCATATTCTGAGGCTCGGTCCAGCACTTCCATACCAGCGCGAGAGGAGCGTCAAACTCCCGCGACAGCTCGACAACCTGGTGGGCTTTGCTCGCGCCGATCACGCCGGCAAGTTTGTCCAGGCAGGATGTCCAGCCGCCCAGATGCGCAAAGCGAGCTTCCTCCGACCAGAATCCGGTCTGGATAAATACCAGTGTCGTCTTCCCGTCGTGCGTGTGCAGCTTGTACGAAATGGTCGTCGTCGGCTTGTAAGTTCCGTCGTCCTTCTTCCACGGATGGGTCAGCTCAAGCAAGTGGTCCGGTTCGACCGCCAGGAACTCGCCGTCTGCTTCCACTTGAAATCCGCCGCTAGACATGACATAGTTCCAACGACCGCCGACCCGAAGCTCGTCAGCTCTTAACTCCAGGTCCATCCCGATCGGAGCCTGCCATTGTTTCAACTGCTCGGGCTCGGTTAACGCTCGCCAAACTTGCTCCTGGGGCGCATCGAACTGTCGGACAATGACGAGTTCAATCGCGTCTGGATCTTTGTCGGCAACATATTCGCCCAGCCGCGCTACTGTATCGATTTGCCCTTGTTCCGCACCGAACTCCTCGACAACTTTCCGCCGGATCTCCGCAGTCGGGAAGGTCATGCGAAAACTCATTTCAGTGCCGCCGTCAACTTCGCGAAAATCGATCCGCGCCGTAAACTTAATCTGCTCCGCACCGGATTGTTCGTATTCGATCCTGTCCGCGGAGGTATACGTATACTTGATAACGCTCGGGTAGTCCGACCCGTCCGGTCCGTGCATCGTGAAGCGCCAGAATCCGTCGGTCTTGAACTCCATTGCGTGCGTGGTGGTGGTAAAGCCGCGCGGACCCCACCACTCGGCGAGGTGCTCCGGATTGGCCCACATCCGCAGAAGCAGCTCCTTTGAAGCTTTGTAAACTCTTGTACAGGCGAGTTCTCGCGATTGGTCGCTTACTGGTGTCGCAATCATCCTTCATTTCCTTTCCGTTCGTCTTTTT
>PLAD01000225.1 GCA_003134215.1 Armatimonadota bacterium | reverse complement strand
GTGCAGAACGACATCAAGCGCGTTCTTGCTTATTCGACTGTCTCTCAGCTTGGGTATATGTTCGCAGCTTGCGGCGTGGGAGCGTTCTCCGCCGGCATGTTCCACGTGATGACTCACGCATTTTTCAAAGCCTGTCTGTTCCTGGGTTCGGGTGCTGTCATCCACGCGATGGAGCATGCCATTCATCATCGCAAAGAACATGAAGGCGATCACCCGGATGCAGAGCATGGGGTTGATACCGCCGCGCACAATACCGGCGGGCCGGATCCCGACGATCCCCAAGATATGCGGAATATGGGCGGCCTCAAGAAGAAGCTTCCAATTACCCACGGTGCAATGCTTGTTTCTACCTTCGCTATTGCCGGTATACCATTCTTTTCCGGCTTCTTTTCCAAAGATGAAATACTTGGCGACCTCGCAGGCAGATCTGCCCTCCTTTGGTTGGTCGGCGCGGTGACAGCTGGACTAACCGGCTTCTATATGATGCGCCTGATGTACAAGACCTTCTACGGCACTCCTAAGACCGAAGATGCACAGCATGTACATGAAGCAACTCCGGCAGTGACAGTGCCGCTGATTGTGCTTGGAACTCTTGCTGTCTTCGGGGGTTACATTGGGGTTCCGGAGCAGTTCGCTGGCTTCCTTCCGTTTGGCCGCGCCTTGTCTCATTTCCTGGCTTCAGCAACTGGAGCGCAGTATCCGCCGGTCACAGCGGCCCAGCCGTTTATGAGTGACGGTGCGCTGTTGGCTATCTCCAGCTTGATCGCGATTGGCTTCGTTTTGTACTCTTATTACTCCTACGCGAGTAAGGACGGCAAGGATCTGTTTATTATCCCGCAGGAGAAGCCCAAAAGCTTCGGTTATCAGCTTCTGCTTCACAAGTACTATGTCGACGAGCTCTATAACTTCGTCTTTGTTGCTGGCGGCGAGGCAATTGCCACATTCTGCTGGAAAGTACTTGATGTCGGCGTGATCGACCGCCTGGTTAACGGAGTTGGTTCTCTTTCGCGAGGCCTTGGCGGAATCTTCCGGTCGACTCAGACTGGCTATGTGCGCAATTACGCGTTGTCTCTTCTCCTTGGCGCATTGATCGTCGTTATCGCGTGTATCGCTGGATCACACGGCCTGCGTTAGGCCAACGGGTTAAATATGAGTGAATTTTTGCTATCGGTAGTTTTGTTTCTTCCGCTGATCTTCGGAATAGTAATTTTGGCCCTGCCTGAGAAGGATGCGCGGACACAGGGGCTTGTCGCTTTAGCCGGCTCGCTGGTGGTATTGGTGCTGTCGCTTCTGCTCTATCCCGCCTATCATGTCGACCCGAACGTGCAGTTTCCGATCCTCATTAAGGCATCGTGGATTAAGCCGCTCAATATCAACTACGAGATCGGCCTCGACGGAATTTCGCTCTTGATGGTGTTGATGACGACGATTATCTTCCCGTTTATCATCGCAGCATCGCTCAAGCCTATTCAGGAGAGGACCAAGGCATATTACTTCTTGCTCTTGACAATGGAAACTGCTATTCTAGGGACGTTCGTATCGCTAGACCTGATCTTGTTCTACATCTTCTACGAAGCAATGCTCATACCGCTTTACTTCATCATCGGAATCTGGGGCGGTCCGAAGCGAGTATTTGCCACTCTCAAGTTCTTTTTGTACACGATGGTCGGCTCGATGCTGATGTTGGTATCCATATTGAGCATCTACTTCATGGTACATAGCTTTGATATTATAGATATTCAAAGCGTTCTTCCGGCCGCGTTAGCCATGCATGGTGAGTATTCAGGCGAGCTTGAAATGCTCTTGTTCCTAGGATTCTTCGCAGCTTTCGCTGTGAAAGCTCCGGTCTTCCCATTCCATACTTGGGTTGCCGATGCATATAGCGAAGCCCCTGTGGCTGGAAGCATCATACTGGTTGCGTTGAAGATGGGAGTCTACGGTTTCATTCGCTTCTGCTTGCCGCTCTTCCCGAATGCGACGCACGAAGCTGCGCCGATCATCGAAATCCTCGGTGTTATTGGCGTAATCTACGCCGCATTTATCGCTTGTATGCAAACCGACATCAAACGTCTGATCGCATATTCGTCAATTAGTCACATCGGTGTCATTGTCGTCGCCATCTTCTCCTTGACATCAGCCGGGCTCGCCGGCGCTGTTGTACAGATGTTCAGCCACACGATTACCACCGGAGCCCTCTTTCTTCTCGGTGGATTCCTGTTCGCTCGGCGGGGAACCTATAATATTGATTCCTACGGCGGCGTCATGAAGGTAATGCCCATATTTTCGACCGTGCTGTTGATAGCAGTCCTGTCATCGGTCGCTATGCCGGGGACGAGCGGATTTTCGGGAGAGTTTCTGATGCTGATCGGTGCCTTCCAGACCTATCCCTGGATTGCGGGTTTTGCCACTACGGCGGCTATCTGGTCTGCTGCATACATGCTCTGGATGTATCAGCGTGTGATGCACGGTAAAGCCGATAAGCCCGAAGTGCTGCAGATGACCGATCTCACCGGGGCGGAAGTATGGGCTTATATCGCTCCGCTCGCTGCGTTGATGATCTTCTTTGGCGTCTATCCTACACCGCTTCTCTCGAAGATTAACAACCCGATCTACCAGATTCTTAAGCAAGATGCCGCGCCTTCGGTTTCCCCGGCCGCGCTTTCTATTCCAACTGCGTCCGCTGTTCCGACAACCAGGCCATCTGCAATCATTACGGCCGATGCCAGTGTTTCCAACCGATAACGTGTTATTACTATGACTTCAATAAATGCTGCAAGCTACCTGACAATCGCTCCCTTCCTTGTCCTCGTCGTGACCGGAATGGCCGTGTTGATGGTCGATCTTTTTCTCCCGCGAGATCGTAAGGGATCATTGGTCGCGCTGTCGATTATCGGCGTCCTCGTGTCCTCCGGATTTGTTTTCGACGACTGGGGAAAGAACTACACTGGTTTTGCGGGAACCCTAACCGCGGACCAGTTCGCTCTCCTTTTTCAGTTGGTCTTGTTGATTGTGACCGCGCTGGGGGTTCTGCTTTCCGAGCGTTACATCCAGCAGAAGGGCATCAACCACGGCGAGTACTACGCGCTGCTTCTCTTCTCCGCGAGCGGTGGTATGCTGATGGCAGCTTCCCGAGAGCTTCTGCTGACCTTCGTCGGCCTCGAAATTCTGTCGATTGCGCTCTATATCCTTTCCGGCTTTGCGCGGACGGAAGAGCGATCGGAAGAGGCTGCTATTAAGTACTTCTTACTTGGAGCATTCTCGTCCGGTTTCTTCCTCTACGGCATAGCGTTGATCTATGGCGGAACTGGGACGACATTGCTTACTGCGATGCACCCGGACAAGCTGAATAACGCATATTCTGTGGCTGGTGTCGGTCTATTACTGGTCGGACTTTGCTTTAAGGCGGCCATCGTTCCGTTCCATTCGTGGACCCCCGATGTGTATCAGGGCGCGCCCACATCTGTTACAGCGTTCATGTCGGCCGGAGCTAAAGTCGGAGCTTTTAGCGCATTAATCCGTGTACTGACCGTCTTTCTTCCCGTCAGCATCGTCTGGCACGATATCGTGTGGCTGCTCGCTGCTGCAACTATGATTGTCGGCAATGTAGTCGCCGTGCTGCAGACCGATGTCAAGCGAATGCTGGCCTATTCAAGTATCGCCCATGCCGGCTATATCCTGGTTGGCGTCCTGGCGGCGAATGCCGCCGGACAATCCGCTGTACTCTTCTACATGCTGGTCTACACCTTTATGAACCTCGGTGCGTTCGGCATCTTGATCCTGCTCGGTAAAACCGGCAAAGAGTTCAATAGTGTCCGAGACCTGCAGGGTCTCGCAAAGACCCATCCGTGGGCCGCTGCTGCGATGGCGATCTTTATGTTTTCTCTCGCTGGCATACCTCCGGCGGCCGGCTTCTTGGGGAAACTGATGCTCTTTAGCGCAGCGATCCAGGCGCACCTTTACGGATTGGCCGTGGTAGGTCTTCTGGCGAGTGTAGTCGGAGTGTTCTACTATCTCATGATCGTTGTCCGCATGTACATGACCCCGGCGGAACGAGAAATCGGTCCGCTGGCGAATGCGCCGCTTGCGAACTTCGCTGTGACAGTTTGCGCCTTGGTGACCATGCTCCTGTTCTTTTTCGCTGAACCCGTAATCGGGGTTTTCAAGGAGGGGTACGTCACTCAAACGGTAACTGCGGCGCTGGTACAGCCCGCACCGCAGGTTGCCGTGCAGGCGTCGGCTGCCGGAACGTCGCCCGTTCCAACTTCCACAGTGGTAAACTGACGCCTTTCGATTGTTTTCGTTTTAGCGCGTTCGTTGTTAGGTGAATAAGCATTTCCTAGCGATTCTTTTGCGGTATGCTTGACAATGTGNNCGTTGTGGAGGAAGTAATGTCGCGACTTAGTGTTCTTACCTGCAATCGAACGTGTTACGCATCCCTCATGCTGTGCTTCGCTGTTCTTTTCCCTGCTCAGGCTCACGCTGACGATTCCACAAAGCTTTCGTTGGCTTCGACTGACATGTCGCCGCTTCTGTTTGTTCTCTTTGCCGCAATTGCTTCCGTGATTTACGGGTTTGTGCTTCGATCAGCCCTTCTCAAAAAGTCGCCTGGCACGTCTGAAATGCAGAGGGTGGGGCAGGCGATCCGCGATGGCGCACATGCATATCTCTTTAAGCAAGTCAGGACAATGGCGCCGCTGGTCTTGCTGCTCTCCGTCGGTTTGTTTTTTCTCTTTCACAATCAGCCCCACTTCACCCTGGGCACATCCATTGGAGTTTCTCTGGCTTTCATCAGCGGCGTCGTTTGCTCGTACGTCGCCGGTTATGTAGGGATGGGGATGGCAACCTCAGGAAACCAGCGAACTGCGTTTGCCGCACTGACTTCCTACAAAGATGCTCTGGAGATCGCCTTCAGATCCGGAGCCGTAGCCGGACTTATGACTGTCGGCCTTGGCCTCTTTGGCGCAACCCTAATTTTCTTCATCTTTGGCGGCCAGTATAGCAATGTACTCGTTGGTGCACTGGAGGGCTTCGGCTTCGGCGGTTCACTTGCCGCACTGTTCATGCGTGTCGGCGGAGGAATATTCACCAAAGCTGCCGATGTCGGTGCGGACCTGGTTGGGAAGATTGAGCATGATATTCCTGAAGACGATCCTCGAANNTCGCCGACAACGTCGGTGACAATGTCGGAGACTGCGCGGGAATGGCGGCCGACGTCTTCGAAAGTTACGAAGTCACCCTCGTTGCCGCTATTATTCTTGGCATCAGCGCCGGTGTGATCTCCCACAGCACGGTTGTGCTGTTCGCGCTGATTCTCTTTCCACTGGTCGTCCATGCCGTTGGCATCATCGCCTCGATGATCGGAATCGCCAGCGTCCGCGGCGCCGAGTCGATCGATGTCGATCCGCTGACTATCATCGGGCGTGGACTATGGACCACTGCGGCGCTTGCCGTCGTTGGGTTCGGTGCGGCGGCATATATGCAGCCGGCTTTCCGAACCGGAATTGAAATCGGCGGCAAAACGTACCATGCGCTTCCGTTTTTTCTCTGTACTCTTCTCGGAGTATTGGTTGCCCTGGTAATCAGCAGAATGACTGAATACTTCACCGGAAGCGATAAAGCCCCGGTGTCGGATGTCGTGAACGCCGCAAAAACCGGACCGGCAACTCTCATTCTGAGCGGCTTCTCCCTTGGTCTGGAAAGCGCGACCTGGTCTGCAGTCGCGATCGCTCTTTCAATCTTTTGTGTTCTGATGATATTTCCCGGTCAGCCCATCCTCATCGCCTACGGTATCGCGCTGTCAGGATTGGGACTGCTGACGACAACCGGCTACATCCTTGCGATGGATACCTTCGGTCCAATCTCGGATAATGCGAACGGAATCTTCGAAATGTCCGGAGCTCTTCGCGACCATATCGGTGAGCCCGGCGCTATCTCAGGCGGAAAGGTCGTATCAAGACTCGACTCGGCCGGTAATACGACGAAGGCGCTAACCAAAGGCTTCGCAATTGCGACGGCGGTGACGGCGGCTGTTGCGCTCTTTCGCTCGTTCGTCACCGATGCTCATCTGACCGGCGGCCTTCCTCTCGACAACCCGCGAGTCTTCATCGGTCTGCTGATCGGCGGAGCCGCGCCATACCTATTCTCCTCGTTCGCCATAAACGCCGTGGCGCGTGCTGCATCCGACCTTGTTATTGAAGTGCGGCGCCAATTTCATACCATGCCCGGCATCATGGCCGGCACCCAGCTCCCCGATTACGCCCGGTGCGTCGCTATTTCAACCAGCGCAGCGCAGCGCGAACTCCTTGGTCCTGGCGTCCTGGCAATTGGCTTGCCAATTCTCGTCGGTTTTGGCCTGGGCGCCTACGCTCTGGGCGGGTATCTCGCCGGTGCGATTGTTTCCGGGCAATTGATGGCCGTATTGCTTGCTAACAGCGGCGGCGCCTGGGACAATGCTAAGAAGAAAATCGAGGACGGTATGCTCGGCGGCAAGGGCAGCGAGGCGCATAAAGCCGGAGTGATCGGTGATACCGATGGAGATCCCTTCAAAGATACGGCCGGGCCTGCACTCAATCCGTTGATTAAAGTGATGAACTTGGTAGGCGTCCTGATTTCAGGCGAAATTGCCACCGTGCCGGGCACAGTTCGTGCGGTGATTGTTGTGGTCGCAGCAGCCGCATTAGCCGGAGCGATCATCTTCTCCAAGCGCCGCTACACTGCCGGTTTGGCCGAACTTGAGTCCGAAGAGGAAGAGGCGCTGACTATGGTCGGAAGTGGTAACTAAAGCTTTTCGTAGTTCGGTCAGGTTGTGTCCGTAGGTTGAGGATCAGGCGTCACAGGTTCAGCCGCTTGATCCTCAGCGGCTTCTTCGGCATCGTATTTGAGCTCTCGATTGACATTGTACGCAAGGACCGCCGTCGCCAGTGTACTGACTGTCGATGCAGCCAGCGGCGGAACAAACGCGAGACCCAGGTTGAGGCCGGCTGCGAACGCCGATACACCCAGGTTCTGCTGTGCGATAGCCATGCTGTGACGAGACAGATCGATCGTGTGTCCAATCCCGCGAAGATCCGAATGTCGCGCAAAAATATCGATTTTTTCGTGCGTTAGTTCTGCGGCCGGCAAGCCGATCCGGACATCCGCCTGACTACACCACTCTTCTTCTTGTCCGCCGTCCTCCACCACCGCGACAGTATGGCCATGTCGATGCAGCAGTCCGATGACGTTGGCAGGATTCTGCGGAATGGGTTCCGCTATTACAAACTGCTTTCCGAGAGAAGTCGCGATTGAATATACATCCTCCGCCTCTGCTTGAGTCGGCATAACAAAATGGTTGATCCCCCGCTTCACGAGCTGCTTGATTCGACGATGCAGCACTTTCCTCGATTTAAATCGGTTTGTTGAGAAGAAGATAATTGCGTCGACCTTCGCCAGCTTTTCGACCGCCCGCCCGGTCCTGAACACTCCGCCATGCTGTGTCGTGTTTGACATGGCGTTCAGCAAAATTGCCGGGACGCCGAACCTTACTGCGCCGGCAAAGTCATAAAGAGGTTTAAGGACGCCGACGATAAACCCAATATCCTGCGTCGATAACGATATCAACCCGGCAAGCCCGACAAACGGCGCGGACGCCCGTACATGCAGTCTGGACGAGTACCCCTGGAACTGGGTATCAGTTAGCAGGGCGTTTTCCAGCAGAAGTTTGGTGCTGATCGTATGCGCGATGTCCCCATTTCTGGATGCCGACAAGCGCACCTGAACATGTCGCTCCAGCGACTTCAGCATCGTTCGGGACCGTATGACATCACCAAAATTGATCAACCAGGAAATCATCGCTGCCGGCAGCAATGCCCCGTCTGCGACCGCAACCGTGACATTGAGCAGATCCAGTTGGTCGATCGAAAGCCTGCGAGCCCGCGCCTCGTCGAACGCTTTTATTGCGCTGGGAGCAATAGATGCCGCGACCACAGCGACAACCAGGACCGCAGGCACAGCTTCAATGGCGCCGATGACAACCGCGAGGGTAGGGAGGATCATTTTTACGACGTTGCTTCGGGACGGAGCGCGGTACTCCTTCGCCTTGATATGCTGGGTGCGTCCAATCGAGATTTCGACGATATCGGGCTGCTTAATATAATCCCGGTGTTCTAATTCGTTGCTGGCGAGGTTTTGCGGCGGTCTGGCTGAGTCGGCAACAATTGCGCTGCGCGCTGCGCTGTCAAGGGCTTCCTGGATACTGTACCGTCGTGCATCGTAGTGTAGGATCAAGCTGCCGGATCCCTCGGCGACGTCGATATTGCGAAACGGGCCGGCGGATGACAGCCAGTCCGCCCATCGCCTTAACCTGCCGCTGCTGCCTTGGCGGCTGCAAAGTTGCAGCCTGATCCGGCCGGGGATGGCCGACGTAACCGTATAGAGCTCGTCAAGTTTGGCTTGCCGTCGCCGTTTGCTTGCTGCCGACAACATGGGACGTTCAGGACTCCCGTGCTGACATAATATTTTGGTGACGGTCTATGTTCACGATCTGGCCCTTGCCGACAGTAAGCGGCCGTAGTGCGTTCAGGCCGGCCAGTACGGTCACTCCATTGCTGACCAGCGTCGATATGATCGGCGAAGAAAGGCCAACCACCGATGCCGCCATGCCAAGAGCAGTAGGTGCGACGACAATATTGATGTTCTGCTTCAAAATACCCATGGCGCAGCGTGAGAGGTCGATCGCCCGCGGCAGTCCCCAGAGGTTGCTGTCCAGTAAAATTACATCGGCTGTCTCTTTCGCGACATCAGCGCCGTGAGCAAGTGAAATGCCCACATCCGCCCGGGTAAAAGCCGGAGAGTCGTTCACCCCGTCGCCGATGACAGCGACTGAGTAGCCCTCGTCCTTTAGCTGTTGGACCACCGTCGCCTTTTGCTCCGGAAACGCGTCCGCGATTACATCGGTGATCTTGAGATTGGCCGCGACCACTCTCGCCGAGGCCGCAGTGTCGCCCGTAAGCATGACGATCCTCTTTATCCCGCGGCTCAGCAATGCTTGGACGACCTCCGCACTTTCCGTGCGGGGTTTGTCCGTATAAGTGATCAGGCCGATCAACTTTTTTTCCAGCGCAACGCAGACGACAGAACGCCCGGTAGAATTGAACTCGTCGGACAGTGCATCACAGTCGGTGAGGTCGATCCCGCACTTGATCATATACTTCCGGCTGCCGACTCGTACCCGTTTCCCGGATACCTTGGTCTCGACACCCAGGCCGATCGTATACTCCATGTCTGCAGGGACCTCGACTTTCAGCCCGCGCGAAACTGCCGCCTCGACTATGGCCTGCGCAGCAGGATGCTTGATATTGGCTTCGGCCGATGCCGCGAGGCGCAGTATTTCGTCCTGCGAATATTGCGTATCGAAGCTGTACTGTTCGGCGACGCTGGGGGCGCCCATCGTGAGCGTACCGGTCTTATCGAAGACGATGGCGTCGATCGTAGCCAGGCGTTCCATCGCTTTGCCGCCCTTGATGAAAAGACCCTGTCTGGATGCCCCAATCATCGCGCTGAGGATGGTCGTCGGAGCGGAAACACGGATACCGGTCGCAAAGTCCAGGATCAGCAGGCCGGCGAGACGGCCCGCGTCGCCGGTGACGAGATAGACCGCGCCCGCGAGAACGAAAATTGGTATTACCAATCGATCGCCAAGCATCGCGGCGTAGTTCTGCACCCGAGTGTCGGAAAGCGGCGCGTCTTCGATCATTTCGGCAACCTGTCCCGCTCGCGTCTCCTTGCCGATATGCTCGACCCGTATGCTGATTTGCCCATCGGCAATCGTTGTCAAAGCAAAAACACTGTCGCCGACCGTACGTGTAACTGGCGCCGGTTCTCCGGTAAGAAGCTTTTGATCGATCAACGCCTTGCCGTTCGTTACAATTCCGTCAACCGGTATCAAGTCACCTGGGTACACACAGACGATATCGCCTGCGATTAACTCGTCGACCGGTGTCGACGTTACTTCTTCGCCGATCTGCTTCCACGCGGATTGTCCCGCGGGCGACATCAGTTCCCCGATTGCCCGGCGCGAACTTCGCATGGTCTTTGCCCGGATGAAATCTCCAAGTCCGATCAGCCAGGTCAGGAGCGAGGCGGTAAAAAGATCGTTCAGCAGGGCAAGGACGATCAAGGCGGCGAAATCGAGCTGGTCGACACTCGGTCTGCGGTTGATGAAATCGACCATCGCACGCCTCGCAATAGGTAGCGCCGCCAGCACAATCACGATTCCACTGAGCACTGCTGGGAGGCTTAACGCGGTCACCGCAATCGCGGCGGTTGGGAACACGAGCGGGTTAACGCCTCCGGCGCTGCCAGTCGAGATATCTCTCGCGCGGGTAATCTCGACATGTCCTTCCGGCGTTTCTGCGGCGCGCCGGATCAACGTCCCAACTTGCTGAAGGACTCCGGTCGATAGGTGAAGCGCTGGGTCGAAACTGACAACGATAGAGCCATGTCCCGCCCGTATCTCCACACCAAGTATTCCATGCTGCTTGACCAGGTCGCTGTGGAGAGCCCGGGCGACATGAGGAGCTCGGTGCAGGCCGGGAACGTGTAGTCGAAGACGGCCGGGAAGCTCGTGGAGAATACGCAGGGTTTTTGAAAGATGGTTCGTGGCCGTCTTTGCTCGCCTCGGTGCGCGTGTCCGCGCTGCCTGAGGCGTATGCGATTGTTGACCCGCTTCTGCGAGGATCGTCGCGACAGTTCTTTCGTTATCAGGACCCGGCCGAAAGGTCAGTACAACACATGCGGCGTCGGGGGCAACTCGGCAGCTAATCGTGCACGCGAGGGCGGAAAGTCGGGCCGCGCACAAATCTAACCGCTCAGGAAGTGTCCGGTCACGTTGCAAGCGCAGACGGAGACGGCCGGGAAACGTTGAGACGACAGTAACTTTTTCGGCTCGCATTGGAACCGTAGTCATAAGGAGTTGACGGCTGCGCTATTGTTCGGTCGATTGAGCTTTAGCATGCGCCGCGCTTTCGTTATGATCTGATTTGTGAGAGTTTGTCGCCGAGGAACCCTTGCTGTGCTTTAGTGCAGGTTCTGCTGCCGAATGGAGGACAGCTTCGGACTCTTCTCGCTGCAGGGCTTCTTCCTGCTCTTTTTCATAACGAGCTTCTTCGATCGCATCTCTAAAGTCTTCGCGAATATTGGAAGACCATTCCTGAGCTTTTTCGCCGGCAATGAGGTAGCCCTTGGCGGCTGTCTTCAAAACCCCTTTGCCTTTAGATCCGAAAATGCCGCCGACTACCAATCCTACGCCAAGTATCAACCATTCAAGTGGTTCCATGTTAATCCCTTTACATTGAGTTCTTACGCTCGAAACTCAGCAGATATACGTAAGTGAAAGGTGATGACGAAGGGCGACATCGGCTTCTCAGGGCACCAAACTACGATCGAATTGTACCCTTAGCTAGATTAAACCTAGCCATTCGGCTAGTAAATTTTAAATTTCCTGTTGGGAGTTACCATTAAGGATTGGGGACGTAAGCAATCGTACTGTTAGACAGCAGATTTAATCGGCTGATGATTGATCACCTGATTAAATTCTGGGTCTTCCATCTTGATTTTGATTATTTCGCGATCGACATACACACTCTTAAAGTTCGAGGAAAATATCAAATAAGCAGAGCCGACGATCGTGTGTGATGGGTCGAAGCGGAAGTAGCATCGGTCGGCGTCGGTGACATATCGCCCGGCAATCAGGGGAGGGGTGGTCAGCGTCGTAACCCCGTGCGAGAAGTGCTAAGCCGTGCCGGTATTCTGAAATAC
>PLAD01000027.1 GCA_003134215.1 Armatimonadota bacterium | reverse complement strand
ATAAAATCAAACTATACGGAGGAGTCAGTCCTTCTATGCTGTTAGGCCGTTAAACACGATCTACGGCGGGACCGTCGAGGGGTCACGCTTGCACCGGAGCCCATGCGATGTCATCCAAGTTGCTATGGCTCGATGCGAATATCTTCTAGTGTGCTGATACACTCCAAAGATTATTAGGAGGGTGCGATCCTTTGTTCACTTCGCGACAAAATAACGGAAGAGTGAGATGCCAGGTTTATTAGGATTTCCCGGTACGGCGCTAGCGCCGGCACCGCACGTTCCCGAGTTTCTGGTCCTTCTTCGCCGATCGGTGGACAGCGTACGGTTAGCATTTCAGGTCTTAGGTGTGGCCGAGGACGCCTGGCGAGGCAGTTCGCCGCACAGGTTCGAAGCGAGCGTTAAACCAGAATCAATGCAATATGTAACGCTTTACTCGCGCCTGAATGTATTGGCGACTGATCTGACACGAGACCAGCGGGCAGCCCTGCAGAGCTCAAGCGACGTCGTTACCGTCGCCAGAAACCAACTCCGGCGAGTGCCGCCGTTCCTGGTGACGCAGGCAGCCGCAGAGACAGAGTCAACCTACGAAGGTCAGTGCATCCAATCCTGGGCTCTGGAGGCAATCGGAATTGGCGAAGCGTATGGCGCACCGAGCGGGAAGGGGGTCAAAGTTGCTCTGCTTGATACAGGAGTCGACCTCGGACATCCCGACATTCGCGATCGCTTGATCGCGTATAAGGCTTTCGAGGGATCACGCTCCGCGCAAGATGAAAACGGACACGGAACTCACTGCGCCGGCGTTATTTGCGGCCCTCGCGGAGTGGGGAGGAGCTGCGGAGTCGCACCCTCTGTGAGCCTGATAGCGGGAAAAGTCTTGCGCAGCAATGGAGAGGGCTTCGACAACTGGATACTGGACGGGATTCAATGGGCAGCAGATTCGGGCGCTAGGATCATATCTTTAAGTCTAGGCGGTGAGCGCGGCCAGGGTGAGCGGCCCGAAGCTTTCGACCTATACGAGCAGATTGCCGGTCAATTGTTGGACGAGAATCCTGGAGTTCTACTCGTAGCGGCGGCGGGCAACTCTAGCACGCCGGAACGAGTGATGCCCGTGAGCATCCCAGCGGCATGTAACAGTATCCTCGGTGTGTCTGCCATTGATCGCAACTGGAAGATCGCAGATTTCAGTTGCGGTGCAATGGACCAGTTCGGAAGTGTCAACTTAGCGGCACCGGGCGTTGAGATCTACTCTAGCTGGATTAATGGTCAATTCGCTTACTGCAGTGGGACTAGCATGGCGACGCCCCATGTAGCGGGGACGGGAGCCCTTTATCTTGAAACACAACAAGGATTACCAGCAAGGAATCTCATGAATATGCTTCTGACGCGCGCTTCTAAGAAGCGGCCGATAGACCCCCGATTTGGAGAAGGTGTAGTGCAGGTCCCCCAATGCTTAGTTTCATAACGTGTGCCTCACCTCATCCACCGAAACCGACTTAAGGTCGTGTTCTCGCCGAAGCCTGTCCAGAAGACTAGCATCGATATTACCGGAGATGATCCCGAACCGGGCGTACCTGGATTCGTTGAAGTTGCGGATGTTATAACGTCCGACAATTACGTCTTTGATCTCAGTCATTCGTTGGGGATCTCGACGCAAAGTAGGATAAAGCACCGCGTGAATCGTTATTTCGGCCACAACTGCAGTTTCGGTGAGTTCCGGCATGTATTTACCTCCTTCAACGCTGGTATGTAGGCGCGATCCGAACGGGTTCTCGCGGATCTTGTGCCCGCGCCGCTAAGAGCCACAGGTGCAAGTCGGTTGCCAAAATAGATTTGATCCCTATAACGCAGTGTCCGCAACATCGAATTCCTCTAGGATAAAACCTTCACTCTATCAAAAACATCAACTCCTCCGGTGTGGGCGATATACAAACCCCAATGATGGAGATTCTGTAAGTGCGCCGCCGGTTACGAAAGCGTATCGGCCTTTAGGGCTGCTATTCTTACTCATCGTAAAGTACGGAAATTTTCTTTAGAGCAACCGCCGTGCTGCTAAGTCGATGCAAGTAGGGCGTTTATTTCTTTTGGCTTTTGTGAACGCAGGATTTCGGCTGTGCCACTCTAACTCCCACAGGAAAGCGTACGCCGGAAACTTTAATGTGAATCGCCCTTAATGTTTGGATGTTGCAGCTAAAAACGCTGCCCCGTTCAATCCTAGAAACCCACCTTGCCGCTTAACGCACTAGCGTCAAATGGTCAGCAACGCCGACTAAGCGTCAAATTGGACTAGAGTGGCCCGTCGGGGAGGCTGGCGGTTGGCCGATTCGATCCACCGCCTCGAAGCGTTGCCGATACGATCAGATCTTGCACATTATGGGATCGACATGCCGGACACTGCAGGCCCTGATTCCATTGGGCTCTGCTTTTTCTCCAGGCCGGCTTATTCAATCTCTGCGTTTTTAGCCGGTTTGAGGCCATCCGGCACAAACACCAACCCGGCGCGTTGTGCATGTTCCGCAAGCCCAAAGTCTGTTTTGGAAAACTTCCATGTGTTGAGAAAATCCCGTATTACGTCGATTACGTCGGTTGATGCAATTGGGTCGGAATGAAAATAACGTTGGTGTGTGAGAACTGTTTCTAAGGTCAGTATATGCGTGGATTTCAAAATATTGTCGATAGGTGCCGCTTGGTCCTTCGACACTTGGTCTGCTCCAAAATACGTCGGATGAATGAATTTCGAAGGCAATTTGAAGCACTCGAAATGCAAATAGCCAAGTCCAACTTTTTCGGCCATTGATTGAGAATCAAGAGTGGTCCAGGTTTGCCGGGGCAGCCCACATTTCTTGCATCGCTTAAATTGACTCTTTATCTGTTTCGATTTGTCGGCGACGTGTTTTAAAGCCTCTGGCCCCGGTGTCATTTGATATTGCTTCTCGATGCCGGAAAGAATTTCTTGCCAATCTACAGCGTCATATTCGAGAAACGCGTCAATCTCAGTTTTGTTTTGGGCCAGATATTTTAATGTGACGGTACGCTCGTACAGGCTGCGCAGCAACTTCAATGCACTCCATAACCGATCGCTAGAGCACAACAGAAGAATATCGTCAAAGTCGGGCAGTGACGCTTCCATCAGAGTCAAGACTAGGTTGTCAGAAACTTTGGCAGGAGCAGTCTCGCAAATGAGCTTTGGCACGAGCTTGAACAGTTTGTGATAGAGAGCCGGAAAGTCCGGGTGGTCGGTGTTGAATTGCTGCCAACCTCGGTGCGACGTTGCATCATCAGCCATAGGGATGATTGTTGCAGAAAAATTCCGCTTCGTTCTGATTAGACCTGGACGTAAAACGCGCATTCCGCTGATCTGACGGCTGCAGATCG
>PLAD01000008.1 GCA_003134215.1 Armatimonadota bacterium | reverse complement strand
GGCGGAATGACCTGTTCCGAGGAAATCATCCAAAAATATCACTGCTTTGATTTCAGCGCTGGCACTCTCTGATACGAGCTTCTCGATCCTATTTGGCTCAACAATTCTCTCGTGAAAAATCTTGTTTTCCTCGCCATAGAGCTTTGCATATGGAGATCCACTCTTTCCCGGACCATCAAGATAGCTCACGATGGCATTGTGGACCCGGGGAACTCTTCCACTGACGGGTAAAGAGAGCTCCCGGGTGAAAAGCGAATGCAACGTGTTCATACTACGTCGAATTTCACCTTCCCTGAAGTATCGAACATTACATAGCGTCTTGTACATAAGCCGCTGATTTGAGTTCGCACCAAACTGACGCAGCCACTTACGAACATCTTCAATAGTAATGGGCGTTCCTCGATAAAACCCCCATTGCGCGACTAGATCGCCAATCTCGCTGTCCTTCACGTAAGCTGCATCGTTGTCCTGCCGTTCTGCCGTTACTATCCTTTCGCCGAGCCGTGGCATTAACTCGGCAAAGCCGAATTCTCGCAGCCACAAAGAGAAAAACCGGACTTTGATTTTATACGTCGCTTCAATTTGTATCATCACCTGTCTTTGAACAAACTCTTCAAGCTCAAGCCGGACCACCTCAGTGGGCAAGTTGGATCCCTTGCTTGCTTCTATTATGCAAGCTTCGGTCACCTCTTCCATGGCACGAAACACCTGAGTATAGGCCATCAAAACCCTTTGCCTCCTATTCGATACGTTTCGGCGTTCCTCTCCGCGCTCCACGATTCCGTCCTCCCAGAAATGAAGAAAGCTGTTACTTCCAACATTTAGAAGTTCCGTGCGAACGGCTGCATGCACCTCAGATGAGGTAACGTGTCCGTCACGACGACTTACCATCATCTTGAATAGTGTCTTGCAGATCAGCTTCGTGAAGTAAGGATTCCCGGCAGTGTAATCGAACAAGGTGTTCAAGGCCTCGTCCGCGTACTCGAGAGTCCCGGTTACAGGTCTCCTTACGAGATCAACAAACTCGGGCCAATTTTGATCCCGTGAGAAGTAGTCAATCTGCATCGATCTAAACTTATTTAATTCATGTCCTTGGAAATGCGATATGGCTTTCATCTTCTCGCTGCCGACGAGAATGAACCCGAAGTTTGGTTTTGCGCTAATGCTTCTGATACTCAAAAAGAAGGCATCTGCTATATCATTTTGCGTGTAAAGACTGACAGGCAGTTCATCAAATTCATCGAGCACAAATAGGAATTTTCGCGTTGGCGTGAGATCAGCGATGTGCGCGAGGAACTCAATAAAGACAGCAAATGATCCATCAAAGACTGGTTGTTTAATATCGGTATATACTGAGTCACTTCGTTTTATTAGTTGGACTAACCCTTTGACCAGCCCCTCGATGGTTCTAACTGGATCAGGCCGCACATAGTCCCCTGCCTCAAGGTAGAGGATCGTGGCATCCAGCGGTAAACTGGCAACGCGACTTGAAAGTGTCCTGACGATTGAGGTCTTTCCAACGCGCTTCTGTCCAAAAACTATGGCTGATCCGACCTGCTTTGACAGCAGCAGCGACAGAAGCTGATTTAGTGTTTCTCCGCGGCCAACTAAATCGTCATCAGTAGTAACCGGCTCTAGATCGTATGGCTGCGCCGTTTGAAGCGATTCCCAGTTTATGTTCGCTTCCTGTGCTTGAAAAACGATAGTCGCACGCTGCGAATGGCGACCTTGGTCGAAGGTGTCCCAGTCCAACTCCAATTCCATATAGACCTCGGTATTCGCTCCCTCCATCGACACCGGAATCACAACACGAATTACCGAAGTCGTCAGGGTGCCAATCACCAGGGTCTTGTTTTCGCAAACGGCATCCGTTACATCGATCACTGTCAATCGTAAATCCATCGCCATGCCTGGCCCGGCATTCCGAACATCCATCTCTAAGGAAAGCGGGACACCTAACTGAGTGAACGGGTACTTCTTCGGAGACGCCGAAATTGAGAGACATGGTGGCGAATGAAAGGGCGAGCGTGTGAAATGCTCGTGAAGAGCATTTCTAACTTTCAACATCGGACCCGCCAGCAGTCTCATACTGTATTTAGTCCCTACCTTTTCGGCCCGCTCTAATAACTGTTGAGTGAGCCGATCAGCGGCGTGATAGGCGTCTATAGCGCCATCAGTGTCAGATTTGAGGTATGTCAACACGGCGTCCATTGACTCGATTAGTGCTGGCTCATGATCTTGATTAGGCAAAAGGGGATGTGCCAGTATCCGCACTTCGGGCGATTTTATCGCCTTGCAAATCGCCGCTTTAAATACCGCTACCGAATTAATATCCGAGAAAGCCTGGTCGATTCGATCAATAGCTCTTTCGACCTCGCTGGTAATGTCTCGTAGCCGCATCTCCTTTTCGTGGGTTTGAACTCGTGAGTCAAAACCCAGTCTCTTGTAAAGGTCGTTCTCGTACACGGAGTCAAAGAGCTTAAAGGCCCAAATACGGAAGGGCGTGCGTTCGAAAACGGTAGAGCTAGTTCCTAGAAGTCTTAATAGTGCGGCAGCGATAAAGCGCTTTTCCTTATATGAATGGCCGTCGAGGAAGAGGTGTGCGACTGGATCAGCGTTCCAGTCACGCCTTGGCAGGGTGAGGTGATCAAGAATCGCACCGGCATATTCATTGAGGCTGCTGAGCAGTAGACTTTCGCCGCAATGTGGGCCCCCGAGCGATGCAAAGCGCTCGATAAGTTGATCCAGTCTCCTACTCGGAGAAACGTTCGATATGGTATTTCCGATTGGCTTGTCGCTCATCTGAAACATTTATTCTACCGGTGACATGCCGGGGACCGTTCTAGTAGTTCGCTAAAGTGTGCCACGAACCACGAACTTGTCGGGAAGCTTTCGCCAGGAAGCCGACAGGTAGACGAATCGATTATTGCAGGAGCAGCGTGGCAAAGATGGATTGGCGTTACAGTGCCGCTATAAAAATAGGTCCTTATACGTTGGCATCGGGACGGTAAGTAATATCTAGACTATTTCGGCGGCATCTCACATAATAGTTCTAGATTGTTGAACTATTATGCAAGACAAATCCTACGTCTCTCACGAACGGGCCCTGACTGCGCTGGCAGCCTCCCAGGGCGGATACTTCACGTCCAAGCAAGCCGCCGCGATCGGATACACTGCGCCGAAACGCAATTACCACGTTCACGCCGGCAATTGGATGCGTGAGCGCCGAGGGATTTTTCGGTTTTCTACGCAACCGCTCCCAGCACGCCCAGACCTAATCATTTGGTGGCTTTGGTCACGGAATCGCAAGGATGAGCCCCAGGGCGTTTACAGTCATCAAACCGCGCTGTCTCTACATGAGCTAACGGATGTTATGCCGTCCCGCCTCCACATGACACTACCCAAGAAGTTCCGTCGCAGTGCT
>PLAD01000019.1 GCA_003134215.1 Armatimonadota bacterium | reverse complement strand
GAGGATATGCAATTTTTTCACTTGTCGCGCTGTCCTGTTCCATCACCTCGTTCTTAATATAGTAGAGCCGCTGCTGATCTACATCCATCGGTATCTTCTGACTGGTCCCCTCATCGATCAGCCGCTGAGCTTCGGCCAGTTCCAGAATGGTCGCGTTGGACACCAGCGGCAACGTGGCTACTCCACGAACCAACAACGGCGTACTGGAGGTTTGAAGCGTATAAACTCGCTTGTTCAACGAAATTGTTACGATATTGCCCGCTGGTGTCGTTGAGACGATCTTAGTATTTTTAGGCAGCTCGAACTCCGCCGTCTTCACTGTACCGTCTGGCGAACACAGCACCAACGGACTGCCCAACTTTGGCTGCGCCAGCGAATAGCATTGTAGACCGCGGCCGATATCGATCGACTCCCCGATATGGTCCGACGGCAGCCACCACGTTCCGTCATCGAATTGCTGAATAAATGTCGAAGGCAGATTGAGATTAGTCGGATAGTACAAAATATTCGGAAGGAAATCCGCCAGATCGTCGGCAGAGACACTGAAATTTGCGTCGTCGCTATGCACCCAGTCAAGCTGCTGCACTGGCGCATCCAGAAGTGATCCCCCAGCGTCGTCGACGTCGGTAAGCCGCCGAAAGCTGTCGACAAAATATCCCTTGACGGCTAAAGACTGCAAGGCCTGCTTGTCCGTCTCCAGATCGCTGCGTGAGACGTAACCATCTCCGGCCTTGACTCCAGTTGGCAATATCTGTCCGGTCAGCCAGAGGGTCCGATTCGACTCCTCGGCTTCGGCAAGCGCCCAGCCTGCTGCGTTGCGGGACAAGTTGTCGCCGTGCTCCGGAGACGACACCATCAAGCCATCGTAGCCATTCGATGTCGACTGATCGACATAAAGCGAACTCGGCCTGGTCCAACGGTAGACAACGGGAACATCTGCAATACCGTTCTTAATTGCCAGCGCCAATCCGTTCATCATATCCCGCATCGAATCGGCCCGAAAGGCTTTGACATCCGTCCAAAATTGCGAGCTTTGAGCAGTCGCTTCGAACGTCTTACTGCTCAGTGGGTCAACGAGAAGCTGTACCCCCTTGCTCTGAAACCAGAGTGGAACACAACGGGAGGCGGCGGCAAAATCAAAGATATCGCCGTTTTTCACGCCCCAAGAACTGTTAAGGCGAGGCAACGATTTGCCGTACTTATTTTCCAGCCACACTTCAAATTGAAACCGATATCCGTCACCGTCCGGAATCGCCCCGGAATCGGCATCACCGTAGTAGCTCAGGCCGGCAACCGCTGGATCGAGGAAGAATCGCAGCCCGGAGCCGAATTTGATATGGCTGAAATAAAGCAGAAGACTGTCCCGGTAATCATCCGTCTGACCCCAAATATCCGGCAGGTGCTTTCCTTCTATGGAATCCGGAAGAAATAGCCTCTTTGGATAAAGAAGAAGTACAGTTCCCGGCCCACCCTGCGTCGACGAAACTGTTACCGATGCCGATTGAGAATCGATGACAGTTGCGTTCCCCGTCGCGATAATTGAACCATCGGCTTCCGATACGAGAAAGTAAGTAGCGCCGGTGAGGCCCGGCAAGTTTCTGAAGAAAGCAACCGAGCCGGGCGAAGGTGCGGCGACGCGATAAATCGCCGGATTTACGATCGTCGCTTCAACTGGTGTTCTTGGAAAGGACGAAAGCGTGAGGCCGTACTTGAAACCTTCCGCGTCGAGGTAATCCAAAACCTTTTGCAGATCCGCCGGCGGAATATCCGTGATAGGGTCAAGCTCTGCGTTTGCTACCAGGATTATCGATGTGATCCCGTGCTGCTTTAGGGTCATCAGGTCGGCTTGATCGGCCGCCCAGTTCTGATCGGTTTGAGGCCCGGTGAGATACCGCGATTGGAAAAGACCGCCTGCGGGAATCCATGGACGTCCGCCCCACAGCAGAGTATGTTTGTCGTTAACATGCCAAAGATGCAGCTGTCCCTTACTGTCGACGAACGTTCCCGATGAAATCGCGACATCGGCGCGAACAGCCGAAAGCTGAACCGTAGAGAGGGATAAAATCGCCAGCAGAAGAGCTACCCGGGGTATCACGGATAGTTCGATCGTATTCACAGCGATCCTCTTCAAGCTCAATCGAAGCTACATTCTTACTGGTGCTGAGACGCCTAGGATATCCAGGGCATTCTTCAACACTTGCTTGACCGAAGATATCAACACAAGCCTTGCAGACCGAAGCTCGGGGACGTCTACCAGCACACGCAGTTCCGGCTCATTGTTACCGGCGTCATAAAAGGTATGGAAGACTCCTGCGAGGTCACGCAGGTAATGCGTCAGCCTGTGCGGTGCGTAGGTCGAAGCTGAATATTTGACCTCATCGGGCCAGTCAGCCAGTTTCTTGATTAAGTCGATCTCTTGTTCCGTCGTAAGAAGCGTAAGTTTAGCAGACTCGGCCAATGGGACGTCAATACCGGCCGCAGCAGCTTTCTCCAGTACTGTACAGCAGCGAGCGTGGGCATACTGGACGTAATACACAGGGTTCTTGCTGCTTTGCTCACGCGCCAGGTCCATATCGATATCCAGTGATGTATCGCTCGAACGTGATAGGAAGAAAAATCTCGCAGCGTCCTTGCCTATTTCATCGATCAAGTCCGCGCGCAGTTCTAGAACATTTCCCCTTCGTTTTGACGAACGAACCAGTTCGCCATTTTTCATGATCCGAACCAACTGGAACAACAATACATAGACCCGCTCAGGGTCGAAGCCGCACGCCGCCACAGCCGCTTTAGTGCGGGCGATATAGCCGCCGTGATCCGCGCCCCAAACATCGATGACTTTGTCAAAACGCTCGAGCTTCGCCTTGTGGTAGGCCACATCGCCCGCAATATACGTTGGCGAGCCGTCGGCCCGAAGCAGCACACGATCTTTGTCGTCGCCGAACAAAGTTGACTTAAGCCATAGGGCGCCGTCAAGTTTGTAAGTAAAGCCCTGGTCGGTTAACTGTTGAATATCGCGAGCCACCGCACCGGAGTCGTGCAAGGTTGCCTCGCTAAACCATTGATCGAATCGTACTCCGAACGCAGCCAGATCGTCGATCTGTTCCTGCTGCATTCCGTCTTGAGCCAGTTCACGGAATTTTTGCACTGTGGAAGGCTGCGAAATATCAAGTTCAGCAAGTGAGCTTCCTGCCTGCGCAATCGCCTTTCGCGCGATATCGGTCACATAATCGCCGCGGTAAAGCCAATCGAGGTCGTCCGATCCCATGTCGTGTCCAAGTAGCTGCATGTACCGGAAATGAACCGACCGACCAAAGTTGTTCATCTGTGTCGAGTTCAAAGCATCATTAACATAGAACTCACGCTGAACGTCATTGCCCACCGCCGATAGCAGCGATGCAAGAACATCGCCGATCGCTCCTCCGCGCCCGTGGGC
>PLAD01000089.1 GCA_003134215.1 Armatimonadota bacterium | reverse complement strand
CTACGATATGTGTATCGACGGCCGAATTACCGATGCTGTTGCAATCGTCGGGATTATCCGTGCCGTCGAGTACCTCAAGCGGGGAAATAGTTAAGCCTGCGCTATCCGGCGATCAGTTGGATCGGCTTGCTGCTGACGGCCGATTCGTACGCGGCCAACGCAATCTCCAAAGCCCGGACGCCATCTTCACCTGTTGGCAGCTTCGGCGCCGGCTCACCCTTTGCTGCGTTGAGAAAGTCAGAGATTAGCCCCCGATCTAAGTCGGAGCCCCAGCCAATCAGCCGGTGATGTTCCATCTTTTCGTCGTAGTGATTTAACGCCTGTCCGAACATATCGACCTGCGCCACCCCTCCAGTAGCCACCACTTCAAGGGTGACATCGCCCCATGTACTAAAGCTCTTTTTAGGACGCGACCACGACGAGTCCAACGTGCAAAAGGGACCGTCGGCGTATTCGATCGTCAGGAATCCCGTGTCTTCCCACATTTGGTGATACATATTGTTGCCAGTTTCCGCATACACAGTTGCGGCTTTTTTTTGCAGAAGCACCCAATTGAGGTCTGCGACATGGACGGTGTGATCGATCACCGCCCCTCCTCCCGACTGTTCTACATCAACAAACCAGCCGAAGGGGCATACTCCATGATTAGTCGCACGGATTGCGAGGATTTCGCCGAGTGCGCCGCCGCGATAAGAATCGACGAGCTTTTCAAAGCTGGGAGAGTAACGGCAGGGAAACGCGGTTGAAAGAAATGTTCCATGCGCCTTGCAGATCTCCACCATCGCCTCGCCGTCCTCTTTAGTAATGGCAATTGGCTTCTCGCAAAGTATCGCTTTAATTCCTGCCGATGCGGCTAGTTCAACGAGATTCCTGTGTCCGGCGTTTTCGGACGTCACAATGACCGCGTCCAAATTCTGACTCAGCAATTCGTCGACGCTGTCGAATACCGGTGCCTCGAACCTTTCGCCGGCGGAAAGACTTCGTCCAGCGTCTGCGTCCCAGATTCCCGCAAGGACCGCGTCATTACGCGTCACCAATGACGCTGCATACGAATAAGAGTGCATGTGTGCGAAGGATAGAATTCCAACGCGTACAGGTCGATCTGCCAAATTAAACCTCATGTTTCTAATTTGATATTTTGAGGCAATCTGCAAAAAAAATTGCAGATTGCGGCAAAAGTTCGAAAATATATTCTTCTCAATAGTTCGTCCTTCGATCAACCCGAAGCAGATCCGTGCGCTGTGCTATAATAGTCATCTTATGACGACCTCAACGCAAAGCGCTTACGCCCGATCCGGCGTCGACATCGACGCGGCCGGCGAAGCTGTTTCCCGCATGAAGCGGCACATATCGTCGACCAGAACCCCAGGGGTTCTGTCGAGCAGCGTCGGAAACTTCGGTGGAATGTTTACTCTTGCCGGGTCGCTGGACGGCTTGACAGAACCTGTATTGGTAAGCAGTATAGACGGCGTGGGTACAAAGATCAATGTCGCATTTTCCACGGGAAAGCACGACACGATCGGTCGAGATCTGGTCAATCATTGCGTAAACGACATTCTCGTCCAGGGCGCACGGCCGCTCTTCTTCCTCGATTACTTCGCAACCGGGATATTGCGGCCGGATGTGGCAGAAGCGGTGGTCAAAGGTCTATCCGATGGATGCCGTTCGGCCGGCTGCGCACTGATCGGCGGCGAAACAGCCGAAATGCCGGGCCTCTACTCCGATGGAGAGTATGATCTTGCCGGAACAATAGTCGGTATCGTGGATCGATCGAAGTTTATCGACGGCAGCCGCGTAACCGCCGGAGATATCGTCCTTGGCCTGAAGTCTGACGGCTTGCACACGAACGGTTACTCGCTGGCGCGCCGAGCTCTGCTGGATGATGCACGGTACAAGCTCTCGGAACTGATACCGTCGCTCGGCGTAACGCTCGCCGAAGCGCTGCTCTGGCCTCACCGCTGCTATGCTAACGCAATATTGCCCCTTTTGAATGCCGGATCAGCGATCAAATCCATGGCACATATTACCGGCGGCGGGTTCGTAGACAATATTCCCCGCTGCCTGCCGGAAGGATTGGGCGTAACGATAGACCGCTCAACCTGGATCGTCCCACAGTTATTCCGCCTGATCCAAACCGCAGGAGTAGTGTCCGAAGACGAGATGTTCCGCGTCTTCAACATGGGAATCGGTCTGATCGTCATCGTCTCCCCCGAAGATGTATCCCCAGTTATCGAAGACCTAACAAAAAGCCAAGAAGGCGTGGTCAACCTCGGCAAAGTAACGGATCNNTGTAAATTCACGCAGGATTCCGTCGGTGTACAGTGCATGAAACGTACAGAGAAGAACGGCCCAAGTGGACGGTATAATACAGGTGCGTACGTTTATCGGCAACATGGCCTCGCGTTCGCACAGATTTTTTCCGGATCCGTTCGATATGTTTAGCTTTACAAAACGTGCTGATTATGCCCTGCTTGCCCTGTCGTACCTTGCCACGGCTGCAATGAGCGACCCTGCACGTCTGGTCAATACCAAAGAAATTTCCGACCAATACCACATCCCTATCGAGATGCTTGCAAAAATTCTCCAGGTTATGGCGAGGTCCGGCCTGGTAGTATCGCATCCAGGTCCAACAGGGGGCTATCGCCTTAGTAGGAATGCCGACACCATCACGATCTCAGATGTAGTTAACAGTATCGACGGTCAACTTGGAATAGTGCACTGTTCCAACGGAAATGATGCAGGATGCGAGCAGTTCAGCCACTGCACAATCCGCACGCCGCTTTACGAGCTCGAAGACAGGATGAACCAGATGCTCAGGCAGATCAGCATCAGCGAAATATCCAAGGAACCTGTTCTTAATCACTGACGTTATTGACGTTATACAGCTTTTGAGAACTTAAAGATGGTAAACGAACCGACTGATCCCTCGAGGCCGGCCCAAGAACTGAAAAGCTCCTGGCCGCCTGCTCTGAAGGTAAATCCAGCCACAACGCCGTTGACTGCCGGCGGCGAAGACAAAGAACTCACACACTGTCCGCATTGTCGTCACCGGCTTTTGACTCACCGGAGTGTCCTTTGCAGTTGGTGCGGCCAGCCAATAAATGACGAAAAGTATTTAGCGCGGGCGGCGGCCGAACGCGCAGCCGCAGATGAAGCCGAGCGGCAAAAGATAAAGATAGAGACGGAAGAGACGGCGAAATTTGGTGTGGTCGGAAGGCTGCGGCGGAAAGCGAAGTCCTTGCGCAACAACAATGGACTTTAGCGGCTCGTACGCTGAACAAAGAGAGAAGAACGACTATGATCTCAACGACGCTAAATATAGCGGAAACACTCGAACCAATCGAACTTCATGCTGCAGCTGGTCAGGTAATTCCCGCCGCAATCGGACTAACAGACTCTGCAAAAAAACAAATCAGACGAGTTCTTATTCGAAAGCGACAATCGTTGCCGGGCGCGTTTTTGAGAATTGGTGTCCGCGGCGGAGGCTGTTCCGGCCTCTCGTATCAAATGGAACCTGACACGGAGTTCGACGACCGGGATATGACCTGGGTGACGGATGACGGTATCACGGTTGTAGTGGATCAGAAAAGCCTAACTTTTCTCAACGGCATGACAATAGACTACGATATCAAAAACCTTCTTGAAGGCGGATGGGTTTACAAGAACCCGAATGCAGCACGCTCCTGCGGCTGCGGAACGTCGTTCACACCAACTGAATAGCGCGTAAATATCATATAAAGGGTAGAGCCGGTTGGCTCTACCCTTTGACTTTATGAGAACTATCGAACGCCAGTCAATACCTCGAAGGTCAGCTGGTCAAGCTTCTCATAAGGAAGAGGCTTATTGGCGAGTTCTGAAGGATCCAGCGACAGATGGCGGATCTGTTGGGCCGCAGCCTTAGAATAGCCGCCGGTAAGCAACGGATCGATAATGGCATCCGGAGAATTCAGTTCTGCGAGGATGCCCTGAATTTCTGGGTCGCTGTTGAACTTTTGCGCCTTCTCCTTGAGGATCAAATAGGTACGCATACATCCCTTCGCGAACTCCCAAACGTCGTTCACATCCGATGTACGCAGTGCGTGTGCATCAAAGTGCTTCGGGCCGGTATAACCTTTATCTTCAAGCAGCTTCACAAGGAAAAAGTTAGTTTTATAATCTTCCTGCCCAAAGCGAAGATCCTGATCAAATCGCCCCACCTTTTGACCGTTTAGATCGATATGGAACAGCTTGTTGGCATCAATTGCCTGTGCTACAGCATGGTAGAAGTTGAGTCCACTGATCGTTTCGTGCGCGTACTCCGGGTTAACGCCGACCATCTCCGGATAGTCGAGTGTGCTTATAAAACCTAACATAGCGCCGGTTGTCGGCAGATATATATCTCCGCGAGGTTCATTTGGCTTTGCTTCAAGCGCGAACTTTAAATCGTAGCCGTTGTCTTTGACGTATTCGGCTAGAAAGTTCAGTGCGTCACGGAAGCGCTTGGTAGCGGTGACGGCATCTTTTCCCGCGTCGACTTCAGCACCCTCTCGTCCCCCCCAAAACACATAGATCTTCGCGCCGAATTCGACGCCGAGATCTATTGCATTGATCGTTTTCTGCAAAGCATAGGCGCGCACCTTCGGATCGTTCGATGTGAACGCTCCGTCCTTAAAAACAGGATGGCTGAAGAGGTTGGTAGTGGCCATAGGTACGACAAGTCCGTAGTCGCTGAGAGCGGTTTTGAACTCCTTAACAATCGCATCTCGCTCGTTCGCTGTGCTCCCGAAAGGAATCAGGTCATTGTCGTGAAAGTTGACCCCGTATGCGCCGAGTGCAGAGAGCTTTTTAACACCCTCTACTGGAGTCGGAGGAACTCGAGTTTCTGATCCGAAGGGATCCCGTCCCGGGTTTCCGAATGTCCAGAGTCCGAAGGTAAACTTGTCTGATTTTTGCGGCATATAAGGCATTACAAATGCTCCTCGCTGTATTTCTAAAAATTTACTGGTTGAACGACTGTGAATCTAAGTACCAGGCTTAGGCGGGATTGGCGACCACTGCGCCCCGGTAACGTCACCGGAACCCTTAGTCAGATTGATCGGTGTCGACGAACTCCCCACCGAAGCTACCCAAACATCGTGCCCTGACGAATTTCCCGAAGGGAGAATTACCAACAAATGTACCCCATCCGGCGCCCATTGCGCAGAGGTTGCCGGCCCCGAAAGCAGTTCATGGGGCGGCGCGGAACCGTCAAGCGGTTCGTTAAAAAGTCCGATAATTTTCTGATGTGCGAGATCCGGCTCACTAAGTAATGAAAATGTCACCTGCTTTCCGTCAGGAGATAACGACGGATCGATTGGACCTACTGTAGGTGAGTTAGTCAGCGCAAGTGGGGGACGCTGGACAATATTCCCTGATACATCAAACGTAAGCATTCCGGAAAAGTTGGGCTGCTCCGGACTCAGCTTGGCCCCAAGAAGCGCGGCATAGAGTTCCGCGCCGTCAGGACTCCAGGCAAGATTAATGTTTTCGGCATAAAGCAGTTCCTTCGGCGAACCTTGCAGCGTAGTCAGGAGAGTCAGCACTTGAAGGTCGCCATCGGCTGATTCCTGCACCGCAGCAATTGCGCCGTTGTCGCTACTGGCTCCCGAGGCCTTGTGAGCCCATGCATATGAGACGACAGGTGCATGCGAGACGTCGATTAACGAGGAAGTCGCGCTTGAGGTGGCGGAACCCGGCGACGGCAGAATTATCTGCGTGTCGTTGCTCTGGATATCGAGCGAAGTAATCGTTCCCTGTGATAAAAAGGTCAACGTCTTGCCATCGGGTGAAAACTGCGGCTGCTCTTTAGCTGCTGTTCCAAATGTGACAGCATGCGGCTGCTTGCCGTCGGCATCCATGATGTAGACCTGCTGCTGTCCATCCTTGTCCGAAATATATGCGATCAGGGAACCGTCCGGTGAAAAGTTTGGATCGGCGCAGCTTTGATCGCCGGGAGTTAGATCTTTTGCACCGATACCGTCAAATCCAACAATCCAAATGTGCGGTTTGCCTGCCGCATCAGCCGTTGAGACGTAGATTAGTTTGCCGGCTGTGTTGACCTTTGGATGCCCCGTTCCAACTTTCGGGACCAGCACATACGCTGAGGCAACAAGCGCGGCGATAACGACAAGAAATGTGAGTACACGAATAATGCGTGGCGACAAAGAAAACTCCTCGGGAAATAGGACAAAAGGTGGATTCGACCCTTATGGTCTTAACGTGGCGCTAAAGAGATCCGCAAAGGTCTGTGCGAGCCTTCTGTCAGGATCTTCAAACGCAGCAGCACTCGACTGCCTGACAATAGAAAGACTGCCTTCCGGCCCCGACTCCAAATGCGATCCTTGCAGTGGAAAGTCAATATTATCCTCACCTTGTCCCCAATCGACTGACACAGCAGTCTCATCCATATTATCCCACTGTACTTTGCAATCTGACCACGACAGAACAATCCGCTTCGCATTCACAGCCTTGCCAAGCTGCGCAATGTTTTGCTGTATGACGTCAGTGCCAGGCGTACCTCCGGCAAGGTCTCCAGCCAATCGCGCTATCATTTGCAGATCCGTACGACGACGAGTCGCTTTCTTGATAAGCAGTGCATTTTGCAGCGCTACAGCGGCCTGTCCGCCAAAAGCTTTGAAATGGCGGATTTCGTCGCTGGTGACGGTTCGCGACTCTCGAAAAAATGCCTCCAAGACACCTACAACATCGTTACCTAACTTTAACGGAATTCCAATGTAAGCTCCGCTTTTCCCTAGGAGAGTACCATAGTCGCCCGGCACAATCAAACGTCCATCCTGTGAATGGTTCGACACGACTACCGATTTACCCTTCCGAGCTATCCAGGATGCGGTCGTCTCCTGCTCTCCGACCGGTCCTACAATGGTTTCCCTCGATAATGCATTAGCCAGTCTAATGCCGTGAGATGCAATCAGTCGAAGGGATGGCTGTTCAGTAGAATAAAGGAGGCAACGATCGGCGCCGATGATCTCAGCGGCAAGGTCCGCGATTGTCTGCGCAGCGTCGGGCGAGTCGAGCGACGCCCCCAAAGCCTTGGAGACAAGTCTCGATGCTCTGCGCAGTTCCACCGACTTCTGGCGCATATGCTCCAGAGTCTGCGTGTTCCTGATGGCAAATCCGACCTGGTTTGCAATTGTATATAAGAGCTCCATTTCGGCAACGGTAAACAACCGCGAACGGCTGCTCATCGCGTGAATCACCCCGATCACTTCGTCACCCGCTTGCAGCGGCACCGAAACTAGTGACGCAACATTTTCTTGGTCAATCGGACACGATCGGTTTCGCGGATCAGCCGCTACGTTTTGTACTGCAGCCGGAGTCTCGAATTGATACACCCACCAGGCTATGCCGCCGCGATCGGCCTGACAGCGAAGTTCATTGACAAACTCGGGACGAAGGTTACGGTCAACTTTGATCTCCAGTTGGTTCGCTCGAGGATTGTGCAGAAAAAGTGCAAATTTATCGATGTGAAGCAGCGAGATTGCGCTGTCGGCGACAAAGTTCAGTACCCTCTGCAAATTCAAGTTGTTATTAACTGACTGTGAGAGCTCATAGATGGCAGTCGCTTCCTCTGCTCTCCGGGTAGCGTCTTCATACAGCCACGCGTTTTCGACTGCGACCGACGTTTGTGCCGCGACAGCAGACAACAGCCGTAAATCGTCGTTCGTAAATGCGTTTGGATGCAAAGAGATAACGACGATCAATCCCATTGGATTCTCGCGCGAGACTAACGGTGCGACAAGCAGTGACGACGGCGTGACTCTATCTTCAGGCAGGATCACCTCGTAGCGTGGATCGGATGCTCCCTGGCTTATGATATACGGAGTGCCGCCGGCCCCGGCAAACGCGGCTGCTGCGAGAGGATCTTCAGCCAGAAGTTGGATCTCAAGCTCTTCTTCGGTCAAGCCTCTCGCGGAGGCGATAAAAAGGTGCGTATGGTCATCATTCAGCAAAAAGATAATTTCGGCATAAGAGTTGACGCTCTTTCCGATCGTAACCATGACACCATCGAGAATTTGCTGGACGTTCAATGTGGACGAAGTTCGTCGCGCAGCTTCAAATAGTATGTCACGCTCGCGCTCAGTCTGAGTTTTCTGTGCTCGGAGCGCATGGGTCTGCAGCACTGATGCTGCAGCGCTCGCAAGGATGTGCAGGATCAGCAGATCGCTTCCACCAAATGACTGACCGTCTCTACGATTAATCGCAGCTAAAGACCCGATCGATTTACCTCCGAGAAATATCGGCACTACCGCTGCGGATCGTATTCCTCCGTGACCCGCGAAGGCGTCCTCGCCGCTGTGTCCATCGCCGGCATCGAATTCGCCGGTGATAAGGTCTTGGGTTGAGAAATTTTTGTCTTCATCGGTCGGAAAGGGAGTTTTCGAAGGCGAATATGCTAGGAGCGGTTCACCAGAAATGGCAGTCGGTCCTGGCAGCGCATCCCCCACCCGGACTTTTTGACCTATCATCTCGGAAGCGCCGCGTCCAGCTACAGCAATGAAGTCGAGATTGTCACGGTCGGGGTCCAGAAGCGCCAGAGCTGTACTGGTGCAAGATGTGAGCTGACGTGCTTTTTCTGCAATTACGGCAAGCGCACGATGAAAATTCTGTTCGCGGGTCAGAGTTTTTGTTACTTCGTGTAACGCAACAAGTTGTTCGTCCGAAAGGTGACGCGCATCTGACGATAATAGTGGATCAACTGATTCACTATCGCGGCCGGCGATCGGATCAATGGCAACGCCCAAGGGAATAATTTCCTCAACCGGCCGTTGCAAGTCGTGGGTCATTTTCACAGTTACCAGTGATACTCATTACTTACGAAAGTACACAAAAATGGCATAAATATTCTGGCATAATTGCATAAAACTGTCAACTTTCTTCAATTCGCGGCAACGATAGTAGGTCTTGAAGCAAACACGGTGTAACAATTCAACACGGAAGTTGTCTCACTCAACGGCCTTCCGATAGTTTTGTTGAATTCTAGTGATCAAGAACATTGCACAGCTGCTGCTCATTCGAAGAAACCATCGCCGCTTTCTGATCTGCGTCAGTTTTTTAATTGCGCTCATGTCAGGCAGCCGATTTTGCTCAGCCGACCCAAGCGATCTCCCCGATGCGTCGACGACCTCCGCTGCTGCTCCCGCACAAACTGACTTGCCTACCGCCGCACCGGCTCCGGCAAGCAAGCCGACGATCGTCTTACCAAGCGCACTGTCTCACCTTCTGATCGACGGTGCACTCGATTTGCGCTTTCGAAACTCGAACAGCGGCTTGACAAACAGTCCCTACGTCCAGTCTGTTGAGCTTGACTTGCAGGAGCCGCTCGACTATCATCAAGTACAGCAGGGTTCGGTCTTCGTTCAAATGTTCGGCGAGAACCCACCGGATGTGATCCATAAATATGGAATCAAAGAGTTCGCGGTCGGGGAAGCGTACGTTTCTTATCGACTGCCAGTTATGACCGATACCGACTCAACAGCTTATGTTAAAGTTGGCCAATTCCCGCTGCCGGTCGGATTAATGGCGACTTACGACACGCACCAGGAAATTCTGCAATCACTTTATCCGGAAGGGCTCGGCGAACGGACCGACTGGGGTGCGTCGATTGATGGACGTTTCTACGGGGTTCTCGATTACAACTTCGCGGTTACTGCAGGAACAGGGCCGGGAAATATCTATGTCATTCCCGACCGAGTGGTCTCGTTCCGATTGGGAAGGTTGTTTCTGACTCAGTACGGTGACTTCAACGTTGGGGGATCTCTCCTCGGAGGGCGGCTTCCTGTAACTGAAGTCGACCCAACTACAGGATTTGCACCGATGCTTCCGCCGAGCGGCAAAGTCACACCCAAGTACGGCTACGAAGAAAAATCGCGCATCATCGGCGACGGACAGTGGACGTTTAGAAATATGACAGCGCGAGGCGAGGCCATGTTCGGAACGGACACTAATACCAGAGTGCTAGGTTCGTTTGTCGAGAGCGAGTACACGTTCGCTCCAGGGTTAGCGGCTGTTTTTGCCAACACTTACTGGAATTACGGACGGGGCGACAGTACCAGCAGCGATATTTCAGGTGGACTAAATATTTCCTATGGGCGCGATGTCGTCGTAAGGACGTTGTACGAATTTCAGCGGGACGTTATCGCGAATTACAGCTCTCTAACATCACCGCTAGCGTCGTCGGTGAATCGGCGTCAGATCTTCACGGTACAGTTCTTGCTCAGATTTTAACACGTCAGCATCCGTCTGCTGGGTTGTAAATTCGCCTCTCCATGGCCGCGGCTGCTAATGCCGTACCCATTATCGCCGGTCGGAAATACTCTCCTGTACCAGTTCCATGCAGCTCTTCATCCCCGCGTGAAAGAACCGCAGACGTCCTAAATCGAATGTAAAAAGGGACGTTCTCAAGCTTATATCCGGCTACAAACTTGATTGTCGTATCGCCTCCTGTCACGATAAAGCGTTCGGGAAAACGAACTGCGAACCGGGTCACTCCCCACTTTATCACTCTGATCGATGCACTGGCATGTACGACGGCTGGAGATCCTGGAGCAAACCGGAGCAGAAGACAGGTTCGGCCGGAGTCCGGGGTTTCGTTCCAATAGGCAATCGCCGAATTTCCATTGCCGAAATCCGCCCTCGCCCATGTCCAGCTTTGCAAAGTTTTGTCGAACGGCAGGGTCCCCCAGTTGTGATCGTGATAGCCGCTGCCTTTAAAGCTTATACGTTCTACTCCTCCCGCCCCGCTCGACGATTGAATGGCGATGTTAACCGATGCTCGGCCGGAAGGGATTGCCGGCAACCACCAGTGCATATCGTTAGGATTCGTTTCGGTTTTACGTTCAAACCCGGCAATCGCAGCCTCAACAGTAACTTCTGCATGAATTCGGCGGCGGTTGCCATTTTCCTCATTAACGACCGCGCGCAAGCTGCCATCGGGTAGTAGCTGCAACTGGTTGGGTCCCAAACTAAGATACGGCGCCGTCGATGGGTCGCCGACGGCTTCCTCGCGTGGATATCTGGCGAATAGATAATGATGGAGCATTGGACCGCGATGTAAAGCGATCAACATTCCATTGTGTGCCACTGGATCGATATCAGAGCCGAAGGCGGCAAGGCGGTAATACGAAGAAAAAGGATTGCCGAGGAGGAAAATTATGACGAGTGTCCACTCGCCGTCATCAGACAGGATATCCGTATACCACCACTCATAGCTGCCGCGAGTCCGCTTCATCCACGCGCTATGCCGGCGGTTTTCCGACAAAGGATCCAGCATGAGTTGCATGCGCGAAGTATACCCGCCGCGCCCCAAGCACAAAAATCGATTGTTTCGGCTGATGGTGCACTGAATCAGGTAAAACAGCGTCTAGTAATGAACCCTGTCCTCCCAATTGCCGCCGGCCGAACAGCAAGGGCGGCATCCGTGGCCGTGGCCTGCCTGGCAGGCTATCGACTCTTAACAAATAAAAATCCTGCGCCGACCATTGTCTTGTGTGTAAACGCCGCAATCACGGCGGCTCTATGCCTGGATCTGGTTGCTGCCTTCTATGGTCCCTGTAATATTGGTTACCCAGGGCTCTATACGCGGATGGAAAACGCCGAGGGAAAAGCCGCGTTGACTTTCGACGACGGTCCCGATCCCCGGACGACTTTGCGATTGTTGGACATCCTCGACCGATACGACGCTAAGGCGACGTTTTTCTTTTTAGGTGAAAAATGCGCACTGCACCCAGAATTGGTCAAGCAGACATTAGGGCGGGGACACTCAGTGGCTATGCACGGTTATACGCATATTCCTCTGGCGTTCAAATCACGGAGCTTCGTGCGATCACAAATAATCCGCAATGCCGCCCAACTTAACGGCGAGGTTCTGCCGTATTTTAGGCCCCCGTACGGCTTTAAGTCCGCGGTCGTTCGCGATGTCTGTAAAGCTCAAGGAGTTCTATTGACGACATGGTCGATCAATCCAAAGGACTACCTTGAGCCGGAGCCGGACGAGATTAGCCGCAGGATAATAAGTAAACTTCACGGTGGAGCAATCATACTGCTTCATGAATGGGTTGAAGCGACTCATATCGCTTTACCGGGCATTCTCGAGCAGATGAGGAGTTGCGGTAATGAACCGTCGACCCTGCCTGCCGTCCCACGGGGCACATTCCGACCGCAAGAACTGTTTAAGAGCTGATGGCAACTGAAACACTTTCGGCACGTCGCAGCAGTCCGTTGCGCGCCTTCCACAATCGCAACTTCCGGCTCTTCTGGTTTGGACAAATTATCTCTCTCGTCGGCTCCTGGATGCAGGGCCTTGCTCAAGGCTGGCTCATTCTCGTCCTTGTCGACCCCCAGCTGCGCGCCGGAGTCATGGCAAGGCACGGCGATTCTGCGGCAGTAAGCTCTTCACACCTCTCCGCGGCTGCACAGGCCTCGGCGAATTATTGGTCAGGAATGGTCAACTTTGCCGGCGGCTTGCCGCTGCTTTTACTTTGTCTCTTCGCCGGAGTGGTTATCGATCGCGTCGACAAACGCAACCTGCTTATTCTCACTCAATTTTTAATGGGTTTGTGTGCAGGCGCCCTCGGCTTACTGATCGTCTACCAGATCGTGACGATCGACTGGGTAATTGGGATCGCGCTGTTCCTCGGCACTATAATGGCATTCGACATGCCGACTCGTCAGAGCTTTGTCGCCCGCCTTGTGGGCAGAGAAGATATGTCGTCTGCCGTGGTGTTGAACTCATCGATGTTTAATGCAGCCAGAGCGCTCGGGCCGGCAATCGGTGGATACCTGTTGGCAGCCCATGTCAGTATAGCTGACTGCTTTTTCCTTAATGCAATCTCATTTATTCCGGTGATTATTGCCCTTCTGATGATGCGCGGCGGCAACATCGGCGCACCGGCTCCTGTTTCGGTTGAGCGCAAGTCCGAAAGTCTGTGGAGCCAAATGAAGGAAGGCTTCGCTTTTGTCCGCGAGAACCACACAATGCGAAACCTGATCATATTGGTGGGTTCATTCGGCACATTCGCTTTTTCGTTCAACGTGCTGATACCAACGCTTGTCCGGTACACGCTGCTGCCGCATGCGAGCTCGTCGGAACAGGTTGCCGCATTCGGCCGCATGGAGACGATCAGGGGGCTTGGAGCCCTTGCCGGCGCGGTTCTGGTTGCCCTGCTTGCAACTCCGAAACGGCAAAAGGGAATGCTGATAGCCGGAAGCCTTTTAGCAACCGCGTGTCTAGTTATGTTCGGACTCTCGCGAACAATGTTCTGGGCTTACCTATGGATGTCGGTAGTTCAATTAGCATTCATCATGGTCTTCGCGACATCCAATACATTGGTTCAATTGATTGTTCCCGATGCGCTGCGGGGCCGAGTTATGTCGATCTATACCGTAATGTTCCTCGGCACTACCCCGATCGGCAGCCTCATCGCAGGATTAATCGCTCGAAAAGCCGGGGCGCCGGACACGACAATTGCTTTTGCTGTCGTGAGCCTGATCATTGCCGTTATCGTCTGTTTCCGTCCCGGCGGTCTAATTTCACTACAGACTGACGACTCGCCGGTGAAATATGCATCGCAGGAAGCTTAGCATTTTGTAGACAAACCGTTGAGTTTTCACGCCATTAATGTTCATATTGCCTACAAAATGGACATAAAGTTATGACGAAAACTCGTCGATATTTTGGAACCTGTACAGTAAATGTTCTGTTTACAAATGTCAGCGATTATCATCGCAGGTTTCTCAAAGGAGACTATAAATGAATAAAACAGTAATTACCGGTTTTGTAGCTCTCGCAGCCCTTTTTTCAGTTTCGGCGGCGGCAAATGCTCAATCGGAGGATGTCCAAAAGCCTGTCACCATTAAGCTCGGCGTGTTTTTGCCTTCCAACGGAACTATCAAAAACGCCACAAATGATGCTTTCTTTGCAGTGGGTGCTGAGCTAGCGCTCTCGAAGACGACCGCACAAGATCCAACGATCCCGTTGATCTATGCCGACTACAATGGCGACTCTAAAAATGGTGCTCATCTTTACGACACAGGTGTCGGTGTCGGAGTCAAGCAGTATCTAGGTTCTGGCCCGAACTCGTCGACGGTGCCGTATGTAGGCGCTGGTGTCGGTGCATACTTCGATCAAGCGAAAGACAGCTCGTTCTCGGAGAACAAGACCAACCTCGGCTACAAACTCGATGTTGGCCTCGAATTCAGTCATGCGGCTCTGATTGAAGTGGACTATCAGGACGGCGGTTCACTCCACGGTATCCGGGCGAACGGTGTCGACATTTTAGTCGGTTACAGGTTCTAAATTCTAAAAAGCAGTCCAGCGTCGTTTTCGACATTGGACTGCTTATGTTCGGGTATATTCTCAATTCAGCCTATCGTTAAGCCACTCGTGGTGGCTAATGGACTCGTGACCTTTTCCGATGTGTTTGGAGTTCCACACCGCAAGAGCTGCGTCGTAACCGGCGTCAGTCACTAATCCCAATGTAACATTAGCTCCGCATCGGCAAAAGCGTGAAAACACGGACTTATGTAGCAGCGGAAGGCCCTTAGAATCTACGACAAAGACCTGCTTGTTGGCAGCAGTTGGCGTCGCTGCAACTTCGATTTTGCTCATAATCCTTATCTCCCAATTTTATAAGACAATTGTCGGCAAAAATGGCATAAGAGCTTATAGCTGTAAAACGGTGCTAGCGCCGCATTTCCCGAGGGCTATCGCCCTTTCGCACTGCGGGATCAAATTTTTGTTTGCACGCGTATAATAGCCATACATCGTTTGCACTCGGCCGCGGTTGTACGTCAGCCGGGGCTTTTTTATGAGAATGGTTAGATTATGTCTTTGATATTGCGCACCAGGAAGTGTGCAGCGACCTATGGATTATTCGTCGTGTTCGCGCTTTACTTCTCGATCTGTTCGGTTGGTCAGGCTTTTTCGCGGCCAATTCCGACGAATATTCCGCGTAACAAATTGAGCGAAGCAGATGCAACTTATCTCCTACAGAAAGATAAGAACAAGATCTGGCTTAACTCGGAACTCGAAACATACCAATTGACGAAGCACCTTGCTGCCTTGAACACTCAGCAGTTAAGCAAGGCTCCGTTTGCACCGGTAATCTTGCGGGGCAGTGAACTTCGTCGAGAAGTTGCATTTAGCTTTGATGACGGGCCTCACGCCGCATTTACGCCCGATCTCATACAGATCTTGATGAAATATCATATCCCGGCGACAATGTTCCTCGTAGGAACGCAGGCGGAGCGATATCCGTATCTGGTCAAGGACGAAGTGGCCGCAGGCTTAACGATCGGGAACCATACCTATCATCATTTCAGTCTGACTAAAATTCCTCCCGATTATATCGGTCCGGAGCTGAGAGGATGCGGCGATGTGCTCAAACAAATCACCGGTAAAACCCCCACCCTTTTCAGGCCTCCGGGAGGCGACTATTCTCCTGACGTTTCACGCATTGCAGCACAGCTTGGCTATACGACTGTGCTTTGGACAGTAGACCCAGGAGATTTCAATAAGCCGGCGGCATCCGTAATCCTGGCTCGTACGTTGTCGAAGGTCAGTAACGGCACAATTCTGTTGTTTCACGACGGTATACCTCAGACAATGGAAGCGCTTCCGCTAATTATCGACTATCTCAAAATCAACGGGTACCAGATTGTCTCCATCGATCAGATGCTAAAGGAACGAAGCGCTGACCAGGAGATGTACAACAACAGTCTGAAAATGGCCAAGTTTGCCGAGGATCACCAGCAAATCCCTGCACCGTCGATCGATCAATTCAACTCTAAAGAATAGAGAGCGGATCTTCAATTGCTTCATCGACAGACAGATCTTTTCCGTCCCTATGAAAGGTCTGAGGAATGGCGAGGCATGCCCACAGCCAAGGCAGTCCAATTGCAAATCCAGCAATCACATCTGAAGGATAGTGTTCGCCAAGGTAGATCCGGCTGAAGCCTACAAGAAAGATCATTGTAGCGGCGACAAGCCAGAGCAGCTTCCTATGCCTTTCTTGCATGTCACGCGACATCAAGTAAGCTGTCATTCCGTAGATGACAAGCGCGAAAAATGAATGTCCCGATGGAAACGAATAACCGAGATGATCGAAGATCACCTGTGGTCTGGGTCGATGAAAAGCAAATTTCAGCCCGACGACAAGAACTAGTCCGCCGCCCCCCGCGATCAACAATGAAAACCCATCGGGCCAGAACATTCTTTTATATGCGAACCATGTAACGGCGATCCCCCAGAACAGGCTTTGGAAAATCGGTCCTGCGAGGATTGAAATTACCAACATGACCTGGTGCCAGAAGGGCGTATTAGACCTGTTTAGACAGTGAAGTACTATATCATCAAAGGCTATCGTATCACCCTCAACCATTTTATGGGCGATGATGACGAAGCCTGCCATAGCGAGTATTGAAATAATAAGGGCGAGTGAAAGTCTCTTAAGCGCCGGTGAAAGTGCTTGGAGTAAACGGTAATAATCGGTGGACATAAGGGCCGGTTCATATTTCTAGTCTGCGGTATTAGCTTATTTCTACCCATGCACGCTATGTTGCCGATCATGCCGTACAATTAATCACATCTGTCACTAAATATGTACGTAAGTTTAATTTTCATATATGACTTGAAAACCGTCGAAAACGCGGGTAAATGTTAAGTTTGCTTTGTCGCTAACCTGCGTCTTAGAAAGCTTCGAATGCCATTTTTGATTAAACCCGAGCCTGTGAGCCGGGCAGACGAGAAATTCAATTGCCTCGCTCCCGATGCGCCTAAGCGTCAACGGGCGTATAGCCCTGCAGCATTTCTTGCGACGACAAGCAATATTGGCGGCTTGGAGCGGCAAGCATTAACACTCGCTGTGGAACTGTCAAGGAGGAGCGTCGACGTCAGGTTTATTTGCCGTCCGGATTCAGAGTTATCGTCGCTGTGCAATGATGCAGGCCTTCCCACTTATAATCTGAAGATTGCGAACAGCGGAGATCTTGTCGGCGCAATCGTCCTTGCAAATTACCTTGTCGAACATTCTGTCGGCATTCTACATGTTCACTCACGGCGCGATTTCGTGCCGGCCATCCTGGCTGTTAAGATTGCCTCGTTACGGATGCCGGAACGGACGCGTCTCATACTGCATGTGCACCAGGTGAGAAAACCGGGAAGCGGCGGGAAAATGTCGGATTTCTTTTTCAATTGGGGTGCAGATAAGATCTTCGCTGTATCTGATACGGTGATGTCAAAGGTATTGTCCAATTCAACGATCGATAGCTCGCTCGTATCGGTTCTTTGGAACGGGATTGACTGCGCTCGATTTCCTCATCCGAAATCGAGCGTTGCCAAGACCTGGCGAAAAGAGATGCGACGGTCGTGGAGCATCGACCCACAAGCCAACTTGATTGGTATGATTGGGCGGCTAGACCAGAAAGGTCAGATATTCGTCGCCGAGAACCTGAAAGCCCTCTTTGACTGCATACCCAACCTCGCGATAGTGTTCATCGGCCCAGAGGGGGAGCAAGGCGCCCTGGCCAAACTTACCGCCATAACGGCAGAACTTGGAGTCCACGATCGAATATGCTTCCCTGGTCTGATTTCCGATATGCCGGCCGCTCTTGCGGCACTCGATCTCCTGGTACATCTTCCAACAGACGAAGCGTTCGGCTTGGCGGTTGCTGAAGCTATGGCATCGTCACTGCCGGTCATAGTCAGCAATGTCGGCGGCTGCAGAGAACTGGTGAGAGATGGAGAGACCGGCATTCTTATTCGACCGAGGAACGTGCAGGACCTTATTGCGGCAATGAGCCGAGTGTTCTCCGAATCTGAACCTGAACTACGGTTCAATCTTGGCGCTGCTGCGAGGAAGTCTGTGGAAATCCGGTTCTCAATTGAGCGCCAAATTGATCATTTGATGTGGGAATACGATCAGTTGACGATGTCAAATACTCAGCGGAATACGGTGATTGAGTGCCGTTAAGTGAGAGGCCGTCCGCATCGTGGGCGGACATTCCAATCCTCATGTACCACGATGTCGAACCCGCAGCGCGCGAGCGCAAGTACAAACACTTTTATGTCCTTGCCAGAGATCTAGATTGGCAAATGGGCAGCCTGAAAAAGGCCGGCTACACGCCGATCAGCTTTCGTACGCTTGCCGACTTTTATAAAGGCATAACAAAGCTTCCGACAAAACCGATCGTTCTGACCTTTGACGATGGTTACAAAAACGTTATCGAGTTGGCGCATCCTATAATGGAATCGTACCGTTTTCACTACACCGTTTTTGTGGTTACCGGAAAGATGGGCGGCTGCAATGACTGGGTCTTGGCCGAGGGGTATGAAACATCGCCTCTAATGGACTGGGACGATATAGCTGCAATTCAGGTGTCCGGTCTGGCCGACATTCAGCCGCATACAGTAACCCACAGACCACTTACCGATCTGACGCGCCAAGAAATGGACGACGAATTACGTCGCTCTAAGGATACGGTAGAAAAAATGACCGGCAGCGAGGCGGACACGATCTGCTACCCATGGGGCAAGTACAACTCTGATGTATTATTGGCTGCGAAATCGGCGGGATTCAAATTGGGTGTCACCACGGACTTTGGTCGTGTCCGCGCGGACGACGACTTACTTAAACTTCCCCGTATAAGTATCCACCATGTCCCCCCTCTTTCATTCGACTACGGAGTAGCATCAATGAACTACTGGTGGAAAATACGGTCTAGAGTCGATAAGAGG
>PLAD01000025.1 GCA_003134215.1 Armatimonadota bacterium | reverse complement strand
CACCCACCCACATCAGAAACGATGTTCCAGCCATCAGCAGCAGCACGACGCTCGCCTTCACAAGGATGTTGCCGTCAATAATGCCCTGACTGCTCAACAGGAAAGTTATGCCGCAGCCCTGCAACAATGCAAGGCCTACAGTCAGATATCTGGTGTACTGGGAAATTTGCTTTCGTCCTGATTCACCTTCCCGAGAAAGCTCTTGTAGCTGAGGGATTGCGAAAGTGACGAGTTGCATGATAATGCTGGCATTGATGTACGGCAGGATGCCCAGTGCAAGAACGGTAAAGTTCCTCAGAGCGCCGCCGGAAAATGTATCTACCAGACTGAGTATGCCTGTTCCCGCACCGGCTCGGTTAAAGAATTGATTAAGTGCAACGCGGTTGATGCTGGGAACCGGAACGTGCAAGCCGATAACATAGACCGCAAACATTGCGAACACGAAGGTGATACGGCCGCGAAGGTCGGGAATCAGCCAAGCTGCTTTGAGCGAGTCAATGAAGCTGGTTGCGCCCTGAGTTCCAGCGCCTGGCGTCGACCCGCCCGGACCACGACCACGTCCGCCCCCGGCGAGCGGGGACGGCGCTATTCCTGCTGTTCGACGTGTTGTTGACATGTTTTGTTAGTTCTCGACCGCAGAAGGGTAATTTAGTCTAACTACCTCTTCCCGTTGTCAAATGGTTTCGAACGTACCACCAAGAGCGGTTATTTTTTCTGCGGCGCTCTTGGAGAAATGGTGTGCCTTGACTATCAGTTTCTTTGTCAACTCGCCATTCCCCAGAATCTTGACACCGTCCTTTAACGCCCCGACCACTCGGGTATCGAGCAAAAGTTCAGGAGTGACTTCGGTTCCCGCATCGAAGCGCTCTAGAGCGCTGATGTTGACGATCGCAAAGTTCTTCTTAAAGAGCGGGGTGAAACCACGCTTTTGCGGAAGTCTTCGATGGAGAGGAGTCTGTCCACCTTCAAACGTTGCAGGAACCGTATCGCGTGACTTCATACCCTTGGTACCACGTCCCGCAGTCTTGCCCCAGCCAGAACCGATACCTCGGCCAATTCGCTTACGACGATGGGTCGATCCTTCGTTGGGTTTTAAATCCGATAAATTCATTACTCTATCCTTTTACGACGCACTGACTCGCCAAGAGTCAGCTGGCAGAAGACACCGACGCTTCGTCGGCAACCGTCTCAACATTCAAAACGTGAACAAGCTTCTTAATCATCCCACGAATCGCCGGATTGTCCGGCTGTACAGTTGTCGAACCAACTTTGCCAAGGCCTAATGCATTAGCAGTAAGGCGCTGATCCTTCTCGTAGCCGATCAGGCTCTTTCTCAACGTTATCTTAAGCATCTATCCCTCCGGGATCTGTAGCAGCAACAGCCGCCTGGGCTGAGGCCTCTTGAGCGGCAGCCGAAGACGCATCGGTCGTCAACAATACTTCGGGCGCCGCGGTAGCAGCAGCCGCTTCGGCGGCAACATCAGGCTGGAAGGCACCGGGAGTCACTTCGTGCAACGCTACTGTCTCGTCGACAAAACCGGCGGCACGATCATGCTCTTCAGCTGCGGCGGTTGCCAGAACCACCGAGCGGGGCACAAGATCAGAAACCTCTTTGCCGCGAAGTCGCGCGACATCCGTCGCACGCTTCAGCTGACGGAGCGCATGCATAGTCGCCCAGGCTGTATTAATCGGGTTGTTAGAACCCAAGCTCTTGGTCAGGATGTCCTTAACTCCGGCCGCCTCGAGGACGGCTCGAACGGATCCACCGGCGACTATTCCTGTACCAGGGCCGGCAGGACGCAACAAAACGGCTGCTGCGGACTGGCGGGAATAGACATCGTGAGGAATGGTCGAACCGACCATTGGGACNNCGCCTTTGCGGATCGCATCAGGAATAGCCCGGGCCTTACCAATGCCGGCTCCGACATGGCCCTCACCGTCGCCAACGACGATCAGGACGTTCCATGACATGGTACGGCCGCCCTTATGCGTCTTCTGCACCTTGTTGGTGCGAACGACGCGCTCTTCTAAATTCAATGTGTCTGGATTAATCAATGCCATCGTAATATTTTTCTCTCAAAAGCGGAAGCTGTTTAAAAGTCTAATCCGCCCTCGCGAGCGGCGGCGGCTAACTTCGCCACCCGTCCATGATAGAGATAACCACCGCGGTCGAAGACGACCTGGGTGACTCCGGCTGCAATCGCCCGCTCGGCAACAGCTTTCCCGACTACTTCAGCAGCAGTCAAATTACCGCCGGTTGTCAGTGACAGGGTTTTATCCTGCGACGAAGCCGCTACCAGAGTGTGACCTGCCACATCGTCAATCACTTGAGCATAGATGTGGTTTGTGCTTCGGTAAATATTCAGCCGAGGCCTTTCGGCGGTCCCATTGACTTTCTTGCGGACTCTTGTATGCCGCTTTTGCCGTGTATCGTTCTTATTTCCAATTTTCATGTTGAGTTTCCTCTTGACCTGCTAAAGGCCTGCGCTACGACGCCGGCCGAGCAAGCCGAGCCTATTTACTTCTTCTTACCGCCCTTGCCGCCTGCCTTGCCGGTTTTACCAGCCTTGCGGCGGATGATTTCGCCCTTGTACTTGATGCCCTTGCCCTTGTAGGGCTCCGGCGGACGCAACGCTCTAATGACTGCGGACTGCTGTCCGACAGTTTCCTTGTCGATGCCGTTCACACCGACGAAAGGAGCGCGGGTCGCTGTGTCCTGACCAACTTCAAAGGAAATTCCAGAGAGAGGTTCAATCGTTACGGTGTGGGAGAAGCCGAGGGAGAGGACTAATTTCTCGCCTTCCTTCTGAGCCCTATATCCAACACCGATAATGTCCAACTGCTTGCGGTAACCGGTCGAAACGCCGGTGATCATGTTGCTGACCAAACTTCGAGTCAGGCCGTGAAGGGCACGGTGCCTGTCGCTGTCGGTGGGCCGGAGGACTCGAACAACGCCGTCCTCACGCTCAATCTTCATATCCGCAGGAAGGACTCGGGTCAGAGTCCCCTTTGGACCTTTGACAATCAATGTGACGACTTCGTCACCATTCGCTGTGATATCTACCCCGCTCGGCACGGCGATCGGGAGTTTACCAATTCTTGACATGATCGGTTCTCCTTAAGAAATGTGAGCCAGGACTTCGCCGCCGATGCCCAGACGCCGCGCTTGCCGATCCGTCATAACCCCTTGAGAGGTAGTCAAGATTGCAATGCCGAGCCCTCGAAGAACTCGTGGAAGTTTGTCACGGCCGGCGTAGATACGCAAGCCAGGCTTGCTAATACGCTTGATCGTGGTGATGACTTTCTCACGATTTCGGGCGCCGTACTTCAGGTAGACCTTGATCTTATCCTGGGGTTCACCCTTTAAAACTTCGTAAGACTTCAGATAGCCTTCTTCATGAAGGATCTTGATGATGTCGAGCTTAATTTTTGAAGCATCGACTTCAAGCGAATCGTGCGCTGCACTATTCGCGTTGCGAATGCGTGTCAGCAAATCGCCAATCGGATCGGAAACGGGCATCTCTAATTCCTTCCATCAGACGAGCGCTCTATGCGCCCCGATATGGTAACAGTCGGTACTACCAGCTTGACTTGGTTACACCAGGGACATGTCCCTGGTGAGCAAGCTCACGGAAACAGATACGGCACAGACCGAACTTACGGATATATCCGCGAGGTCGACCGCACTTCTTGCAACGATTGTACGCTCGAACTTTAAATCGAGGCGTCCGCTGCGACTTTTCAATCAGCGCTTTCTTAGCCAAAATACTCCTCCAAAGAGTGGGCCCTTACTTCAGGGCCGGTCGGAAGCGTTACAGTATACCAGAAACTAACCGTTGACGGTTGTGTCAGCCTTGCGCCGGGTCTTTACGGTCGCCGCGAAACGGCAGGCCCAGCGACTTAAGAAGCGAGCGCGCTTCCGCATCGGTCTCAGCGGATGTGACGATGATGACGTCCATTCCACGGATTTTATCGACTTTGTCGTAGACGACTTCGGGAAAGATGAGCTGTTCTTTCAGGCCGAGCGCGAAATTTCCGCGGCCATCGAATGCATTAGGATTAACTCCCTGAAAGTCGCGGACACGGGGGATGGCGATGTTGAACAACCGGTCAAGGAACTCATACATGATTTGACCGCGCAGTGTTACCTTGGCGCCGATCCGAGCTCCAGCACGCAATCGGAAGTTTGCAATAGCCTTCTTAGCACGGGTAGCTACCGGCTTCTGACCGGTAATCGCAGCAAGGTCATTGATCGCATTGTCGAGGATCTTGCTGTCCCCGCCGGTCTGACCCGCCTGGCCTACTCCCATGTTGATAACGACCTTCGTTACCTTGGGAACCTGGTTGACATTTTTATATTTATATTCTTCGCGCAGCGCAGGTATGACAACCGTATCATACTTCTCGCGCAATCTCACTGCCATATCTCATTTTCCTTTAAGGCACGGGGCGCCGGCCGTACCGCATTCTCGCATTAACCGAGGCGGCGCGCACCTCAGCGGACAATAAACAGACTAATCGACGCTCTTGCCGCAAACCTTGCAGGCGCGATACCGCTCGCCGGACTCGTCGGTTAAAACGCCGATCCTGGTGGCCTTGCCGCACTGCGGACAGACCAGAGCCACCTTCGATGTATAAAGCGGCGCTTCCATTTCGATTCGTCCAGACTGAGCCTTTTGGGCAGCAGGACTGATATTTGCCTGTGGCTGAGCTCGCTTATGCTTCACAATAATATTGATTCCCTCGACCAGCAGTCGGGAGGGCTTCTTTTTTTTCGCGGAGTCGTCGGGCGGAAATGCACGTATTACTTTGCCTTCCTTGCCCTTATCCTTACCGGCGGTAACACGGATGGTGTCTCCTCGCCGAATTCTCGTACCTGTATCACTCATTATAAAACCTCCGGCGCAAGGGAGACGATCTTCATCGCTCCACCGAACTTGGCTTCACGCATCTCGCGAGCGATCGGCCCAAATACGCGGGTGCCTCGCGGCTCCAGCGCATTGTTAAGGACGACGGCAGCATTTTCGTCGAACCGTAAGGTTGAACCATCGACTCGGTTGATTGCGTCTCGTGTCCGCACGATTACTGCCTTGACGACATCGCCTTTCTTGACGTTTGCGCCGGGAGTAGCCGACTTGACCGCCCCGACGATGACATCGCCAACAGCTGCGTACCGCGTATTAGAACCCTTCAGAACCCGGATCACCAGGATTTCACGTGCACCGCTGTTGTCAGCGGCCTTAACGCGCGTATATGATTGAATCATCTTTGTTTCCTTAACAGAGCGCCTTCAACTGATCTTAGATCAGGGGGCGATGTATTCTGCAGCGGTCCAGATCGTCCGCCGCAGTCTATTTGTAATGCTTTACTTGGCCCGTTCGACAATCCGCAGCAGTCGCCAGTTCTTGTCCTTAGAAAGGGGACGGGTCTCAGCGATTTCGACGGTGTCGCCGACATGAGCTTCACCGGCCTCGTCATGCGCCTTGAACTTCTTGGTCTGCTTAACGATCTTGCCGTATAACGGATGGCGGATAAGGTTGGTAACAGTAACAACGATGGTCTTTTGCATCTTGTCGCTGGTGACGATTCCGAGCCGCACTTTGCGGCGGCCGCGCTGTTCCACCGACTCTTCAGTAATTGTTTCAGTCATGAGTTTCGTCCTACTTTCCAGCACCCAGTTGACGCTGACGCTGGATGGTCTTGATGCGGGCGATTTCCTTTTTCGCGGTCTTCGTAATCTTAGGATTTTCAACCGGCTTACTCAGCCGATCTCGCCGCACCTGATAAATCGCCTTCTGCGATGCGACTATCGCCGCATTCAAATCATCCTCCGAAAACGAACGCAGCTCAGCTAATCGCTTCGCAAGCTTCTTTTCAGGCATTGGTTTCCTCCGCAACTGCCGCTTCGGGATCGGCTTCAACCGGCTGCGCCAGCGCCGCAAGATCCTCGATGCTCTCTTTCCGGGTAACAAACTTCACTGCAATCGGAAGTTTGTGAGATGCAAGCCGCATGGCTTCGCGTGCCAACTCTTCGCCGACACCCGACATCTCAAACAAAATACGTCCTGGCTTCACAACCGCGACCCAGCCCTCAGGTGCTCCTTTACCAGATCCCATACGGGTTTCCGCAGGTTTCTTAGTAAACGGCTTGTCCGGAAAGACACGGATCCAAATTTTACCGCCGCGCTTGATCTTACGAGTCATAGCGATACGAGCGGCCTCAATCTGGTTGTTGGTCATCCAGCACGACTCGAGTGCCTGGAGTGCATATTCACCGAAATCGACATGCTGACCACCGGAAGCCTTACCGGTTCGACGGCCTCGGTGCACTCGCCGATGCTTAACTTTCTTAGGCATTAACATAAGTTCGTTCTCCTCTTAGCGCCGGCCGCCGAATGAACCGCCGCCGCCGCGATTACCGCCGCCGCCACCACGTTGGGAGCCTGCACTGTGCTCGCCGCGGCTATCATGTCCAGCGTTGCCGATGTGGCCCTGGCCGTCGCGGGCCTCGTTGCCCTGGAAGTGATTGAAGGCCCGGTCTCCGCGCTCCGGCATGGGGCCGGCGTAGCCGCGGCGAGGGTCATAACGATTGTCGACGTGACCGTAGAAGCCGCGTCCGCCGTGGAACCAAGGCCCAGCTCCGATGAAGTAGCCGCCCTGAAACCAATCCGGCCCGTAGTAGCCGTAGGGAGAGCAGCTGTAGGGCGCATAGTCGTAATAGCCATAGGGGCAGACCGGGGCGACCCCGATGCCGATCGAGATCTGAGCGGGGGCTTCAATCGACCCTGCCAGCAGCAGCACAGAACCCATGGCAGTAAATGTAAGCAACTTCCAGTAAGACATAGCTTCCTCAATCCTTCCGTCACAACCCATATGTGACTTGTCTATCCTCAGGCCTGGAGAGACCGAAAGCTGGTCTGTTTCGCTCAGGTCGCAGACAGGGGTAGTCCAACTCACTTGCAGGCAAGCAGAGGAGCACGCAACTCCAATGGAATCAGGATGTTTCTATGTCCATGGGGGGTGCGTAGCCCGGGAAGACTTTGGAGCCATTCGCATTGCTATAATTTTGATGGAGCAGATTTCACGACAAATCGTCATCTGGGCACATCTGCACAGAGACTTTTTCCGTGAAAACGGCGTCTTCAGCTAACAGGAACGGGACAGAGCAGCGTGAGACAAGCCATGGTGTTATCCGCGGAAGCCACCCGACAGGTGGAGCGTGAAAACGCTGAGATCGCGCGTGGGCTGAAGCTACAGGATCCGGAGCTGCTGGACAGGCTGATCGAACTGCACCAGCACCGCCTAATGCGCTACCTGATGTTCCTGACCGGCAAACGCGAGGTGGCTGAAGACCTGTTTCAGGAGGTCTGGATCCGGGTGCTGCGGCGGGGGTCGCAGTACAACGGTAAGGCACGGTTCGACACCTGGATCTTCACGATTGCGCGGAACCTGGTGATCGATCTCTCGCGGAAGCGCACTATGGCCAGCCTGGACGAGATGTGCGAAGGCAGCGAGAATGAGCGGCCTTTTGAGGTTTGGGGCGAAGAACCTTCGCCACTGGAGCAGTTCGAGTTCCACGAGAACGCCAGTGAGGTGGCAGCGGTGCTGGAGACGCTGGATCCAAGCTACCGCGAGGTGCTGAGGCTGCGCTTCCACGAGGAGCTGTCGCTAGAGGAGATTGCCAACGTGACGCGGGCCCCGCTCTCCACCGTGAAGTCGCGGCTGTATCGCGGGCTGGCGGCGCTGAAGCCGCGGCTACAGAAGCTGCGCTGCCAACCTAAGGTCCGCGATGTGACTGAGGGCACACGATGAACAGCCTGCACAACTCCCACGCACCCACGCTGAATACCTCTGCCGGAGCGCGCGCGGTGGTGGTGAACCGCACGCATCGGGTGGTGCGCGAGGCAGCGCTTACCTTGCGGGCGCAGCGCAGCAGGTCACGCAGTCTGTGGTTTCCGCTGGGTGTCTGCTCGATCCTGTTGATGACTATCTGCTACTCCATTTGGGCGGTACTGGACGGCTATGATCTGATGTCGAGCGGCGTTCCGGACGCCAGCGAGCAGCTGATGGTGCTGCTGCTGTGGTCGCTGCCGGTGACGGCGCTGCTGCTGGGACTGGTGTGGTTTCGCCGTGGACGCGCACGCGGCAGTGATGAGGCCCAGCAATGAGCCAGTGGAAATGGATGTCCGGGCCGAATGCCGATCCGACGAACGGGGATGAAGAGCTGCGCCTGATCCCGCGCTGGTCGATCGCTCTTGCCGTGCTGTTGTTCGCAGGCATGCAGTACATCTTTCACGTAGTGATGCCGCACCACAAGCATG